>JABDJG010000041.1 GCA_013002595.1 Hyphomicrobiales bacterium
CAGTTTCTTTTCGACCACCACGGTGGTACTTTCCGGATCCGGTTCGGTGGATACCGGTGTGATCGGAACGTCAATCCGCGAAATCGAGTCGGCCACCTCGGACATGGCGCCACGCACCAGGTCCTCGATGAAATGGTGCATCAGCTCCAGTTCGCGTTCACCGATCTCGGTGTATTCGACGGCGAAGGATTTGATCTCGGGAACTGCACGGACCACCTTGGCCTTGGCGGTAAATGAAATATCGAAGCCCTGGAAGGGCAGCGTCATCGAGGCTTCGATCTCGCTGCCGACGTTGGGCAGTTCTAGCGGATAGTTATCAACGCGGAAGCCGCCCAGGCTCCAGTCGTGGGCGCGGACTGTGGGGCCGTCGTCGCCGACGCGCAGAAACAAAGGCGCTGTCACCCGGTGGTGACGCCTCTGGTCCGGCTTTTCTCGACGCACTGTTACAGTCATAATTCTTTTTGGTCTGCACAAATTGCGATGCACAGCTCCCCTTAGCGCGTAATTTGCAAGTCACATGCCAATTAAAGAACGGCTGAATTCTGCGATTTTCAGACCGGCTGCTTGCATTGCGCATGATCAAGTCTGCGCATTTTGCAAATCTTGTTGCGTATTGCGCAGACGTGACGCTGGGCAACGCGAGATCTCGTAAAAACTTAGCGACCGGAAAAGTCCCGGAATTCCGCCACGATTCCAATTGCCGCAAAACCAAACTGCCAACTGGCATGCAGATTGCGATGAACCGGTTTGTCAGCGCTGTCTGCGGCCGATCTGTGCAAATTGCATTGCCGGCACCGCTGTTGAGGGAGACGCATTGCAAAGGAAAAAAATGATGAACAGTATTGTTCCGACAGTTGGCGGCAAGCAGGATGGTGAAGAGTTTACCGCGTTGCTGCCCGATCACCAGGACGCGATGGCAGCCAATGCCGTACACCGTCCCTGGGGAAGTTTTGAATCAATTATCAACGGCAACGGCTATCAGGTGAAACGCATCGTCGTCTCGGCCGGCAAGAAGTTGTCGCTGCAGTATCACCACCATCGCTCAGAGCACTGGACCGTGGTTACCGGTACCGCACATGTCACGTTGAACGATGACGTGTTGATCCTGCAGCCCGATGAAAGCATCTATATTCCGCTGGGTGCCGTGCACCGGATCGATAATCAAGGTGACGATGACATCGTGCTGATTGAAGTGCAGTGCGGCGACTATCTGGGTGAAGACGATATCGTTCGCATCGAAGACGATTTCGGCCGCGTTTGATCGGAAAGAATTCAATCCTGGGGTATGCTGCGCGTTTCCCAGGCCTCTTTCTTCCGGTAGATTGTCGAAGGGCTGACGCCAAGCACCTTGGCTGCCTTGGGAATACTGCCGCCGCAGGCCGCAATAGTGCCTTCGATGGCCTGTTTTTCGATCTGCCACAGTTCCATACCGGCAAATGACCTGGAGACCGGTACATCGCCGGCTTCACGGAGGTGTGCGACATCCAGTCGGGGGCCGGCCGGGGCCGATGTGTCCATACAGATCAGTTGGTCGAGCATGTGCCGTTCGATGGTTTCACCATCGTATAGAACCACGGCCTGCCGAACGGCATTTTGCAGTTCGCGAATGTTGCCGGGCCAGTCATGGGCCGTCAGTGTCTGCTCGGCCTCTTGGGAGAACTGTTTGAACCCCTTGCCTTCTTCCAGGGCAAACTGCTTGAGGAAGTGCCGCGCGATTTCCAGGGTGTCCTGGCCGCGCTCGCGCAATGGCGGCAGGTGCACTGGCAGGACATGAAGCCGGAAATAGAGATCTTCCCGGAAATGGCCTGCGCGCACCTCGTCCATCGGTGAGCGGTTGGTGGCGCAAATGACCCGAATGTCGACTTCCTCGGTCGCCGCCGAGCCGACGCGCTGGATCAATCCGGTTTGCAGGAAGCGCAACAGTTTGGTCTGTAAAGACAGATCCATCTCGCAGATTTCGTCAAGAAACAACGTGCCGCCGTCGGCGAGCCGGGCGGCACCATCACGGTCGCTTATGGCACCGGTGAACGATCCCTTGAGGTGGCCGAAAATTTCCGATTCCATCAGGTCTTTGGGGATCGCGCCGCAGTTGATTGCAACAAACGGTCCGGCTGCGCGCGGCGACAGGGCGTGCACGGCTTCAGCACAAAGTTCCTTGCCGGTGCCGCTGTCGCCGGTGATGAAGACCGAGGCCTTGGATTGGGCGACCGATCTGATCTTGTGATAGACGACCCGCATGGTGTCGGAGGCGCCGATGAAGCCGTGGAATGAACCATCGGCATCCTTTGCCGGTACAGTCTTGAGCGCCTGCTTGAGGGTGGTCCGCTCAAGCGCGTTCTTAATTGTGGTGACCAGCCGGTCCCGGGTAACCGGCTTGATGAGGTAATCATAGGCACCCTGGCGAACCGCCTGGACAGCCATGGCGATCGAGGCGTTGGCGGTGATGATCACAACGGTAGTGCCGGTATGGCCTTCGCGCAGTTCACCGAGCAGTTCAATGCCGGAGACGTCGGGCAATCCAAGATCGAGCAGGACCGCGTCATACTCGGTTGCGCTGTAATAGCGCCGTGCTTCGGCGCCGGTCTCGGCGGCATCGACGATGAACCCCTCAGCCTCCAGATGACTGCGGTACAGCGTCGCCAACGAGACAGTATCCTCGACCATGAGAACCCGCCTTTGGGTCGTCTTGCTCATTGTCTGTGGTCCCGTGGTTTGGTCATAACGCTTCAGGCGGCACGCGCTGCATCCAATGCAGCTGCCGTTTCATCGGCGCAGGTGCAGGTCTCCGACACCCGGTTGAGCAATTCGGGTGGCGATACGACCGTGGCCTCATCTTCCAGCGCCGTTGCCAGCTTTTCCAGCTTGGGCGCGGCGAAGGTGCTGGCAATTCCTTTCAGCTTGTGGGCAACCTTGGCCACCGTTTCAGGGTCGTTGGCGCTGTGATCTGCATCCAGCAGCTTGGCGCAGTCCTGGATTTCGCCGATAACGACCTGAAACAGTTTTTGCAAGGCGTCGCGGGTCATTTCATCACGCAGCCGGTGCAGTGCTTTGCGGTCGATCAATCCGTCGGCGCTACTCGGCGCATTCTGGATGGCAATTGCATCCGTATTGGTGCGGTGCGAGACATCGATGACGGCCTGAATGACTTTGCGCAGCTGTTCCCGGCCTGCCGGTTTTGCCAGGTTGATATCGAACGATTCGCGCCAGATCGATGCCTTTTGCGAGTCTGCCAGAAAGGCGGACAGTGCGATGATCGGCGTGCTCCCGGCGGGGTCGTCGAGGGCGCGGATCTGCTGCGCCGCGGTGAGGCCGTCCATGACCGGCATCTCGATATCCATGATGATGACGTCATAGGGGTTGGCGCGCGCGTTGATGACGGCATCCTCGCCGTTTTCAGCAGCATCGACGTCGCAACCCATTCGGGTGAGCAGGGCGGTCGTCAGAATGCGAGCTGCAAATGAATCTTCGGCAAGAAGTATGCGCGGCCTTGATCCGTCGGGGCAGGTGAGGACGTCTCGGGACGGTGTATGCTGTGCCTTTTGGCCAACCTGTGAGGTCATATACTCCACACTAACGCTACTTGCGCGGGGGTAATCCGCGCGATTACAAACTGATTTGATCGGAGTCTAGGCCGTGAGGGATGAAGAAGCGGTTTATCAAAATGCAAAACGATGTCTTGGAGATTCGCAAATTGAAAAACCAGCCGGAAACTGGGGTTATGGCTAACAAGTGGTTAAGTGCGGCCGGGCAGGGCGCGTGGGCCGATACAGCTCAGGCAGCAGCTTCCGTGGAGGGGTCGTCACCGGTGGTTGTCTGCACGGCCTCGGCGATTTCCTTGGCAACCTCCACAGGATCGGCGGCGCTGTCGGTCGATTTGCGGTCACGCACCGCTTCGGCGATCCGGCGGATATCCTGTGCGTGGCTCTTGGCGGCAACGATGACGGCATCGCCGGTGTTGACGACGATGACGTCTTTCAGGCCGACCACGGCTGTTACCGGGCCTTCAGAGCGAACATAGGCGCCCTGGACATCATCCAGGATGACATCGCCAATTGTCACGTTCTGGGCGCTGTCACGTTCTGAAATCTCCCAAACGGCGGTCCACGAGCCAACATCGCTCCACAATGGATCGACCGGGACAACGGCGGCGCGGGCGGTTTTCTCCATCACGGCATAATCGATCGAGATATTCTCGGCCTGGGCAAAGGCGGCGGCCGACGGGCGGATGACGTTGTTCTCGACGGCGCCTTCGACAAGGGCGTGCTGGCATGCTGTGATGATGCCGGGCTTGAGCACCTGCATTTCCTGCAGGAGTGGCTTTACCGGGAACAGGAACATACCGCTGTTCCAGTGAAAGTCGCCATCTTCAAGCATGCGCACGGCGTCGTGCCGTGGCGGTTTTTCGACGAATTTCGCAACCTTGAAGATTTCCTGCGGCTCATCTGCCCTGGGAATCAGCGGTTCACCCTGCTTGATGTAACCGTAACTTGTTTCCGGACCGTCAGGTGTGATGCCGAAGGTCACGAAGGCACCCAGTTCAGCGGCGGTGCGGGCCTTGTCGATCGCCGCGATCAAGCGTCCGGGATCGCGGATATAGTGATCAGACGGCATGACAAGAACATGTTCGCCCAGCTTCAGCGCCATGGTCAGCATGGCGGTTATGGCGACGGCCGGGGCGGTATTTCGGCCTTCCGGCTCCAGAATGACGGCAGCCGGGGTGATACCGGCCTCACGCAGTTCGGTCTGGATCATCTCGTGATGGGTGACATTGCCGATGATGATCGGCGGTGTGAACCGGCCCGGGTCGGTGATCCGGGTCAGGGTCTGCTGGAACATGCTGCGCTGGCCGGCAATTGCTTGAAATTGCTTGGGTTTATCGTCTCTCGACAAAGGCCAAAGACGGGTGCCGGACCCCCCGACAAGGATCACCGGCGTGATGCCATCACAACTGTTCTTAGAATTCATTATCGCCCATCACTCCAGCGCACGCGCGATGCGTTGCGTGGATTTCCTGTCTATGAACAGTCAAACTAGCGCGAAAGTGTTGCTGATCCGTAACCAATCCGGCGGTTTAAGCGCCCAATTGGCCCCCGTCAGGCCCCCTAGATGGGGGTTCCGAAGGGGCAGGTAGGCGGGTGTCCTTACGGCAAGTCGGCCGGGTTGAAGCCCTGCCGGACGGTGCCGGCTACTTGGTGCCGAACATCCGGTCGCCGGCATCGCCAAGGCCCGGCAGGATGTACCCGTGGTCGTTGAGGTGGCTGTCGATGGCGGCGGTAAAGACCTTCACATCGGGATGCGATTTGCCGAGGGCTTCGATGCCTTCGGGTGCCGCCAGCAGGCACATGAAGCTGATGTTGGTGGCGCCGGCCTGTTTGAGGCGGTCAAGCGCGGCCGACACGGAGTTGCCGGTGGCCAGCATCGGATCGACTGCAATGACGCGGCGCTCGCCGAGCGAATCGGGCAGTTTCAGGTAGTATTCGACAGCTGCCAGGGTTGCCGGATCGCGATAAAGCCCGATATGGCCAACGCGGGCCGACGGCACCAGGTCGAGCATGCCGTCGAGCAGGCCGTTGCCGGCCCGAAGGATCGAGACAAGAACCAGTTTCTTGCCCTTCAGGATCGGGGCTTCCATTTCAACGAGCGGGGTCTCGATCGTCTGCGTCGTCATCGGCAGGTCGCGCAGCACTTCATAGGCAAGCAGCAGCGAGATCTCGCGCAGCAGCTGGCGAAAGACGGCCGAGGGGCAATGCTTGTCGCGCATCAAGGTCAGCTTGTGCAGCACCAGCGGATGATCGACCACGGTTACGTTATTGGGCATGGCAATGTTCCTTCCAATTCAGAATACTGATCCGTCCGAGACAATATTTAGCGGCGGTGAGCCATCTGTCCTTGTTTCACGCGCGATGCGGCGCCCGGCTGCCCAGGTGCCGCCTTCGAGAACCGCGGCAAGCGGCAGCTCGGCCGGCGTCTTGCCGAGCCGCTCGCGGACCGCATCGGCCAGCCGGTCGAGCAGGGCAACGGTGAGGGCGCGCCATTCGACAATGATCTCGCTGCCCGGTTCGTGCAGGGTAGAGAGAATGCCGTCATGTTTGGGCCTTAGCAGCCCGGTGTCAATCATCAGTCCGCCGTTGCGGTATTCCGCCAGGCCGGTCAGGTCATCCGGACCGGTGACGGCAAGGCCAAGTTCACTGAGCGGTTCGACCAGGGAATAGGACAGCCATTGCGACAGTTTGTGGAACGGGACGTGGCCGTCAGCGGCGTCTTGCCGGTGCGCTGCGGGATGGCGCCAGGTGTCGCCAAGGTTGCGGCCGGCCATCTCCAGCCTGCCCGGCCAGATATCGGCAAAGGCCTCCAGCAGCGTGGTCAGGATCGTTGCAGCGGGCAGGGTGCCGTCTCGGGCAAGCGAGACGAAATGGTCGGCCAGATTGCCGATGCGCGGCGCATCGGCGGCAAAGAACTGCGGCTTGTCCTGCAAGGTATGGCCGAGCCGGTTGAGCAGACCGGTCCGGCCGCTCAGGCCGGCCAGCGGATTTTCGTCGGTTACCTGGAATGCCGCGGCCAGGCTTGCGTCATCGATTGCGGTCAGGGCCGGCGCATCGGTGCGGGCCGGCTGATCGACGTCGGCCGAAAACAGACCATCAAGAAAGGCATCGAGGCTGGCGATCGCAAGGCCCTCGGAGCGGGCAATGGATTTGCCGGTCTTGGCGTCGCGATAGCGCCATGCATCCCCTGCGCCGGCATCGAGCAGCACGCTGGTGACGGCCAGATCAATGCGGATTCGGGCCCTCTCGAGCGGGTCGTCAAGGCTTGCCGGCGGGCTGGCCGCCCAACGATCGGTTCCGTCCACGACAAAATGGCGCCAGCGGGCGTGATAGGGGATATCGAGCGCGGGATAGTTTTGCCGGATGGTGCCGGTTACATAATCGGCCGCGAACCCGAGCCTGCCGGCGTCGAAGCTGAAATGTTGCAGTTCATTCCGCTCGGCAGCCGCCAGCAGACCATGGGCCTGGGTGCGCACGGCCTCGGGTGACAAGAGCCACCGGGCCGCCGCCGCATCGCCATCAGTACTGATCAAGGCCGCGTCCTTGCGGTTTGTCGAGATCGTCAGGCCGGGACACCGTGTCGTCGGTGAAATAGCCGGCGGCCTTCTTGGCATCCATCTCGACCCGGGCATCGGGCGGGATCAGGTCGTCGGGTATCGGCACCTGGGTGACGATGCGGATGCCCTGGGCGGTCATGGCGTCGTACTTCATGTCGCTCATGGAGAACCAGCGGTCGATCTTGGTGATGCCGAGCCAGTGGAAGACATCGGGCATCATGTCCTGGAACCGCATGTCCTGAACGCCGGCGACGCATTCGGTCTTTTCGAAGTAGGCAGCAGCGGTGTCGCCGTCGGGATTGCGCTTCCTGGCGTTGTAGACCAGGAACTTGGTGACTTCGCCCAGCGCCCGCCCTTCCTTGCGGTTGTAGACGATGAGGCCGGCGCCGCCGCGCTGGGCGGTCTTGATGCATTCCTCGATGCCATGGGTGAGATAGGGCCGGCAGGTGCAGATGTCGGACCCAAAGACATCGGAGCCGTTGCATTCATCATGGACCCGGCAGGCGACCTCGCCGGAGCCGTCCCACAACGTCGGCACGTTGCCGAAGATATAAAGCGTGATGCCGCCGATCGGCGGCAGGAAGACTTTGAGGTCCGAACGGGTGACAAGTTCGGGGAACATCGCGCCGGTATATTCAAACAGGGCACGGCGCAGATCGCCTTCCTTGACGCCGAGCCGGGCGGCGATGCCGGGCAGGTACCAGACCGGTTCGATGGCCGCCTTGGTGACGTTGGCCTCGCCGGTCTCAAGCAGGATGTCGCCATCAGGCTTGATGCGGCCGGCGGCAAGCGCTTCTCTCATTTCCGGCAATGAGATGCGGGCACGGGTGACGGCAATGGTCGGGCGAATGTCGAAGTCGTCCTTGAGTTCCTTCTTGAACGCGTCGGCGACGATGTGGCCGTAAGGGTCGAGCGACACGATCTTGGCCGGGTCGGCCCATTGATCGAACGGTCCGATCTGGACCGTCGGCGATGTGTTGGTGAGATCAGGCTTGTGGATCGGGTCGAGCTTGCCGGCGGCAATGGCCAGCGCGCGGTACAACCCGTAGGCGCCGGAGTGGACGCCGATGACATTGCGCTGATGCGGGTTGTTGAGACTGCCGATCACCGGCCCGCGCTCAGCGGCGCTGGCAGCCCCCCAATTTATCTTGGGCGGCCTGGCTGCACCTTGCGGCGGATGCGATGTCAAAACGATGTGCTTGGTCTCGCTCATGACCAGTTCCTCTTATAGAGGGAGAACAAGCAACCAAGTGTGCGCCATTTTTTTGGTTTGGTCTAGGGGGGTATAAAGGCTGGTAACAGATCACATTACCTCTTGCGTCATCCCGGGCTTGACCCGGGACCCAGGAGCCAAACGGCAAAGCGGTGCGTTGCTGCCACTGGGTCCCGGGTCAAGCCCGGGATGACGGAAGGAGGATGTGTACGCGAATGAAGCAAGCGTTGATTGGAATATGATCGCCGAACAGCAGCACCGCGACTTCGTTGCCGGCACCATGCGCTCCAGCGCCTGGCATTTCGAGGCGCTGGAAATCGTGCGCGGGCTTGATCTGGCCGACTGGGCGGTCGGGGCCGGGTTTGTGCGCAATGCGGTCTGGGACCGGCTGCACGGGTTTGCGGCCATGACGCCGCTCAACGATATCGATGTCCTGTATTTCGATGCTGCGGACCTCAGTATCGAAAAGGACATGCAGATCGAGGAGGCTCTGTTTGCGGCAGATCCGGGCCGGCCGTGGTCGGTGCACAATCAGGCGCGGATGCATGTGCGGAACAACGACCGGGCGTACCGGTCAACGGCCGATGCAATCTCGTTCTGGCTGGAGACGGCGACAGGTGTTGCCGTCCGTCTGGATCATGCGGATGATCTGACGGTAATCGCACCGTTCGGTCTCGCCGACCTGATCGCGATGCGCAGCCGGCCAACCGAGGCGGGCACGATCAGGCCCGATCAGTATTGCGAGCGCATGATCGCTAAAGACTGGCCGGGCACCTGGCCGCAAGTTACCGTGCTCGGTGCGGACTGACGATCAACTGAGCAGCTGGCCACCTGAACTGCCGGCACTTGAACAATTGGTGCATTCCCTATAAATCGTGAACGATGTTCTCGAGTGGTCAGGTGAAAGCAATGACAGGTAAACGTGCTGCGGTTCGCGAAGATCTTACACGGCGGCTTTTAGAGGCCGCGACGGTGCGGATCGAAAGACATGGCCTGGCGGGCCTGAGGGCACGCGATATTACCGGCGATGCCGGCTGCGGGCTGGGCACCATCTACAAGTGCTATGCCGATCTTGACGATCTGATCCTCAAGGTGAACTCATGCACGCTGGCGCGGCTCGATCAGGCGCTGGCACAGGCGACCCGGGGACTTGAGGACCCGCGCGACCAGCTGCAGGCGATGGCGCAGGGCTACGTCGAGTTTGCCACCGGCAACCTCAACCTGTGGTCGGCACTGTTCGATCACCGCATGCCGGAAGGGACGCCGACGCCGCAATGGCACCGGGCTGAACAGGAGGCGATGTTCGCGCTGGTGGAGCGGCCGCTGGCGGCTCTGTCGCCTGAACTGGGCGAAGACCGGCTGGCGGCGCGCGCGCGCAGTGTCTTTGCCGCCGTCCACGGCATCGTGGCGCTAAGCCTGGAAGGGCGATTTGTCGGGGTGAAGGAAGCCGATCTGCGCGCTGAGCTGGAAGTTGTCGTCGGTGCGCTGGTGCGCGGGCTGGCCTGAGGCCGTTATCACACCCAAGACGGTTCGACAAATCGACTCGACCGGGCAACACATAAGGCGTAAGTGAGCAAGGCTGCATTTTTTTGGAGCCTTCGTGAATGGTCATCGCCACATCACCACCTGTTGAGGCAAGACAGCGTGTCGTTGGATACGCGCTGTTGCTGTTCATGGGGCTGATCTGGGGGCTGGCGCTGTCCATGGCGAAGCTGGCGGGCATCAATGGCGGCCACCCGATCGGACTCGCCCTCTGGCAGGTCAGTGTCGCCGGGACCATGCTGTTTTTGGCCTCGCTTGCCAGCGGCAGGCCGCCGCCATTGCGCCGCAATGTGCTGGGGTTCAATCTGATCTGTGGTCTGACCGGGGTCGCCTTTCCGGCGATTGCCCTGTTCTGGGCAGCGCTGATGCTGCCGGCAGGGATCGTTGCGATCTCGTTTGCCAGCATGCCGCTGTTCACCTACCTATTGTCAGTCATTTTCAGGATCGAGGCCGGCACGGTGCGGCGTCTTGCCGGTGTCTTCCTCGGGCTTGCCGCAATGGCGCTTCTGGTGATGCCGGACGGCGCCTTGCCGGCGCCTGAGCTGGCGCCCTGGGTGCTGCTGGCAATCGCGGCAAGCGTGTCGATGTCGATCGAAAACTTCACGGCCGGCGGCTACCGGCCCGATAACGTCACATCGCTGCAGCTCAGCTGCGGCCGGCAGTATGGCGCTGCGGTCTTCCTGGCACCGCTTGCCCTGATCAGCGCCACGACGATTGCGGTGACCGGCGAATGGGGTGTCGTTCACTGGGCGGCAACGGCAACGGGTGTCATCTCGGGCGTTGCCTATACCTGCCTGTTACATGTCATTCGAACGTCCGGTCCGGTGTTCGCCAGCCAGACCGCCTACATCATTACACTGGCCGGCGTCGGCTGGGGCATGGTCATCTTCGAGGAACGGCACTCGATCTATATCTGGCTGGCGCTGGTGCTGACGCTTGTGGCGATTGCTCTCGTCAGCCCGCGCGCACCGCGCGCCACCGGGTTTGTCGGCCATGCGAGGGAATTGTCGCCACACCCTGGATCGGATGATCCGTCATGAACCTGCGCTGGCAAGATTATGTCATGGGCGTCGCGGTGGCGCTGACCTGGGGCATGGGTATCGTCTTTGCCAAGGCGGCGATCGAGCACTTCCCGCCGATCCTGTTGATGGCGCTGCGCTTTGCGGTTACCGCGGTGATCCTGGTGTGGTTCGTCAAACCGCCGCTCGGGCAGATCGGCAAGATCTTCGGCGTCGCCATCATTTCCGCGGCGATACAGTACAGCATGACGTTCACCGGCTTGAAGGGCCTGGATGCCTCGGTGACCGCGCTGGTGGTGCAGCTGGAAGTGCCGTTCCTGGTGTTGCTCGGGGCGGTGTTCCTCAAGGAACAGCCGGGCCTGCGAAAATGGATAGGCATTGCAATCGCCTTTGTCGGCGTCGGGCTGATTGCCGGCGCGCCGAAACTCGACGGCGCCTGGATTTCGATGTTCCTGGTCATCGGCGGTGCCTTTACCTGGGCCATCGGCCAGGTTCTGGTGCGCACCCTCAAAGGCCTTGACGGTTTGACCATCCTGGCCTGGGTGGCGGTGTGTGCGACACCACAGTTGTTTGTCATGTCGGCGATCTTCGAGACCGGCGCCCTGGACGCCAATCTGCTTGAGGCGCCGGCGAGACTGCTTGCGGCACCGGCTACGATGATTGCGTTCATGCAATCGGCCAGTGTGACCGTATGGCTGGCGG
>JABDJG010000060.1 GCA_013002595.1 Hyphomicrobiales bacterium
GGCAAGAACGGTGCTGCATCCATGGGGCCATTGTTCATCATGGAGAAGATGACCAGGGGCTGGAACGAGGCGACCGGCGACTGGCGCTATGCCATGGTGATGCCTGGCGGGTCGACTTTCGGGGTGACCAACGGGCCGGGCTCTGCCAAACTGGGCTTCTGCCATGAATGCCATGTCGGTGGCCAGGACAACGACTTCATGCTGTTCCTGCCGGAAGAGTTCAGAAAATAGGCCCGACGATCCTCACCGGCGGATGCTAGTACGCCGGACCAGACAGACCGACCTGCGGTGGCCAAAACGGATGCCGCAGGTCTTTTGGTTAAAGGCAACGGATGCTCAACGTGATCGGCAGACTTCACATTGCGATATTGAGTGCTGGCCTGGCGATCAGCGGACCGGCCTCAGCCGGTGAACTGCAGGGCTCTGTCGAGGTGATTGATGGCTCGACAATGCTGGTTGCCGGCCAGACGGTGCATCTCGCAGATATCGTGGTGCCGCCGATCGGCTCAAAATGTGTCTGGCGCGGACAACCGCTGGATTGCGGCGTCCTGGCCCGGGCCGGTCTGAAGGATATTACAGCAGGTGCCAACGTGGTCTGTATACCGGTCGGCGCAAATGCCCATCGCTGCAAGGACGGCAGCTTCGATCTGGCATTCGGGCTGATACATGCCGGATGGGCGGTGCCGGTCGAGAATGCGCCGGGCCACTATCACAAGAAGATGCAGGATGCCAAACAGCACAAGCGGGCGCTGTGGAGCGCCCGTGATGTTGACGGCACCGAACTGATCGCTTCCCGGCTCAGGTCGAAATTATAACGCCAATTTTTCCCGTCACACATTCAACAGCAGATGCTCACGCTCCCAGGAGCTAATGACCTTGCGGTATTGCACCATTTCGTACTCCTTGACCTCCTGGTAGGCGGCAACGAAGCGCTCGCCGAAGACCTGCTTGAGCGGCTTGGTGTAGTTGAGTTTGGACAGGGCCTCTTCCATGTTGAGCGGCAAGGTGTGGGCATAGCGGTAGGCTGAGCCTTCCACCGGCGTGCTCGGCTTCAGTTTTTCGACCATACCGAGATAACCGCAAGCCAGTGTTGCCGCGATCGCCAGATAGGGGTTGCAGTCGGCGCCCGGCACCCGGTTTTCAACCCGCATGGCGGGTGCATCGGCATTGGGCACTCTCAGCGAGACCGTACGGTTATCACGAGCCCAGTGAACGTTGGTCGGTGCATCGGTATACGGCACCAGCCGGCGGTACGAATTGACGTTCGGTGCAAGAAACGGCATCGCGGCGCCCATATAGCGTTGCAGACCGCCGATGTGGTTCATGAACAGCTTGGTTTCCTTGCCGGACCGGCTGGCAAAGACATTCTTGCCGGTCTTGGCATCGACCACCGACTGATGGATGTGCATGGCATTGCCCGGTTCACTCTCGTGCGGCTTGGCCATGAAGGTGGCATAGACATTGTGCTTGAGGGCCGCCTGGCGCACGGCGCGCTTGAACAGGAACACCTGATCGGCCAATTCGAGCGGATCACCATGCTCGAAATTGATCTCAAGCTGAGCCGGTCCGCTTTCATGGCTGAGCGTGCCGATATCGATGCGGTGCGGTTCGCAATAATCGTAAATGTCCTCAACGATCGGCTCGAACTCGTTCACAGCATCGATGCCGTAGGCCTGGCCACCGGCTTCCTTGCGGCCGGACTGGCCGACCGGTGGCTCAAGCGGGTAATCCGGATCGGCGCTGCGGGCGACCAGATAAAATTCCAGCTCGGGTGCGATGACCGGCTTCCAGCCGCGCTCGGCATAAAGCTCAAGCACCCGTTTGAGGGCATGGCGCGGCGAGATGTCGACCGGTTCGTCGTTGAGATAATGGCAATCGCAGATCACCTGGGCGGTGGGCTCATTGTACCACGGCACCATGCGCATGCTGGTTTCGTCCGGTTTAAGGTAAATGTCGGTTGAAGCCGCATCCGTCGTTGCAGGCCCCGCGACATAGCGGCCCGTGACGGTGAGTATAAATATCTCCTCGGGCATTCTGAGACCCCGCGTGCCCATGCCGGACAGAAACTTGCCGGCAGGAATGATCTTGCCGCGGGCAACGCCGGCCATATCGGGAATGAGGCATTCGACCTCTTCGATCTTGTGGGCAGACATAAAGTCATCGAGCTTGCGGCTCGTCATGGGACACCTGTTGTTTGATTGCGGTTATGGGGCCTGTGGAAACTGTTGCCGAACAATGACAAAGCTGGGCACTTATAGTACTGCAATTCACTGGCCGCAATGAGCCAGGATAGTCAACGCCCACGCAGGGCAGTCCCAGGTGAAAAATTCATGAGCGACAGATCGCAACTGCAAGAGGTCGAGGCGTTTTTAAAGGCGCATCCCGATGCTGCAACAGTCGACATGATGATTGTCGACATGAACGGTATCCTGCGCGGCAAACAGCTCGGCCGTGACTATGTGAAAAAGCTCTACACCGAAGGTGTACGGCTGCCGGGCTCAAACTATCTGCTCGACTGGACCGGTCAGAACGTCGCCGGCTACGACTATGGCTCGTCAGACGGCGATCCCGATTTTTTCTGCAAGGCCGCACCAGGCACATTGACCGCGGTGCCCTGGGCGCCACGCCCTGCTGCCCAGGTGATTGCGTCCATGGAAGATGCCGACGGTCAGCCGCACTTCGCCGACCCGCGCCACATCCTGCAAAAGGTGCTCGCCCGGCTTGCTGAAATTGACCTGACGCCGGTGATCGCCATCGAGTATGAATTTTATCTGGTCGACCAGGACGATGCAGCTGACGGCAAGGTGCACCCTGCCCGCTCGCCTGGAACCGGCTGGCGCTCCAACACGACCAATGTCTACGGTCTCGATGATGTCTACGACTTTGCCGACCTTCTCGGCGAGATTCATTCATCATGCGCAGCCCAAGGCATCCCGGCCGAAACCATCGTTTCGGAGTATGCCGCCGGCCAGTTCGAGATCAATCTGCACCATTCAAATGATGCTCTTAAAGCCTGCGACCAGGCGATCATGCTGGAGCATTGCATCAAGCAGGTGGCGCGCAAACACGGCACGATCGCCACGTTCATGGCCAAGCCGTTTGCGCACAGCGCTGGTTCCGGGCTGCATGTACATGTCAGTCTGCTCGACAAGGATGGCAACAACGTCATGGCCGGCGAGATGGATGATACCGTTGGCCGTCCGATCAGCGACACGTTGCGCCATGCGATCGGTGGCCTGCTGGCTGCAATGCCCGAGAGCATGGCGATCTTTGCACCAAACGCCAACTCCTACCGCCGGCTGCAGCCGGGCGCCTACGCCCCGGTCAAAGGCATCTGGGGCGGGGACAACCGCACATTGCCGTTGCGCGTGCCCGGCGGCGATGAGGCCGCCGTACGAATCGAGCACCGCGTCTCGGGCGCCGATGCCAACCCCTATCTCGTCGTCGCAGCGATCCTTGCCGGCATGCACCATGGCATCACGGGCAAAATTGCCCCTCCAGCGCCAACGGTCGGCGATGGCTATGCCAATCCGGACGGCGTCGAATTGCCGGTGCGCTGGCCGGTCGCGCTGCAGGCGCTCAAAGACGGCAGCATCCTGCCGGACTATCTGGGAGCCGAATGGCTGGAGTGCTTCCACATCGCCCGCGCCTTTGAGTGCGACAACCATCACTTCACGATCCACGCACTGGACTATGAATGGTATCTCAGGACGGCCTGAGCAAGCTCAGCCTGTTGTCTTGACGAGTTTGACGCTGGCGCGAACTCTTTTTCCGTTCCAGGGGATGTAGGTGACCTTGTTGCACCATTTGGCCGTAAAGGCTTTTTTGACGCCGTCGACCTTGAAGCGGAACCGCAGGCACTTGCCGGATTTCCTGACCTTTGTGCCCGACGATACCCCCGGCACGCGGATAATCACTCGGCAATCCCTGGTCAGCCGGGCGCCGGCCAGTTCAGTCTTGCCACGGAATTTTCCGGTGATGGTGTAGGTTCCGGGTATCGCCCAGGCATAGCCGCACGTTTTCGCTGCCGCCTGATCTGCCGGCAGCAGCAGCAAGAATCCACATATGAATGCAAAGGCAGCCAAGTCGCGTTTGTTCATGGTCACTCCCCTCGATGTCCAGAACAGCCGTCAAGCCGAAACCAGATCTATGATGTTAGTGTGCCGCTCAAGCGCCGTCCAGTTTCTTCTTGTGGCGGAATTGCTCTCCAAACTATGCTGATCGCCTGACGCTCGACTGAGTCGGTTAATGAGCGGTTAATGCGTAAATTTCACGGCGGAACCGATCACGATCGCAGCCCTTGACTATCAGCTGCAAATACCGACAGCGTGACCCGCATGAGTGACAACGGCGAAATGAGTGTCGGTTCAACCGGCTGGTGGCGCGAGCGGTCGGACGGGATGGGCGTTGCCCTTTCGCTCGAGGCCAGGCTGGTCCACCGCGAACAAAGCCCGTTTCAGCTGATCGAGATACTTGAGCATGCCAGCTTCGGTCACATCCTGGTGCTGGACGGATATGTTCAGGCGAGCCAGGCGGATGAGTTCATCTATCACGAGATGGCGCTGCACGTGCCCCTGCTCGGGCGCAGGCGGCAAGATACCTCGGTACTGATTGTCGGCGGCGGCGACGGTGGCGCACTGGCCGAAGCGCTCAAGCATGATTTCGTCACCAGCGTGACCATGGTCGAGATCGATCAACGGGTCATCGATCTGTCGGCACAGTATCTCGGCATCAACGGCGATTATCGCGACCCTCGCGTCGAGTTGCTGGTCGAGAATGCCCAGGGTGTGGTGCGATCGGCACGCGAGCGCGGTGAGACATTTGATGTGATCGTGCTCGATCTGACCGAGCCGGTCGGGCCATCGGCGGTGCTGTTCACCGAAGACTTTCTCACCGATCTTGTGGCATTGGTGTCGCCGACCGGCGTAATCGTTGACTCCGACAGTATTTATCTGTCGCTCGAGGGTGGCGACTTCCTGCAGGAAGTGAGCGGTGAAGGTGAAAATCTGGTCAGCGTCATGCGGCGTACCCGGCTGCTGCCGCATCTTGAGGTCTACCGGGCCAAAGTGCCGCTGTATCCCGGTGCCGACTTCGGGTTTTTTCTCTATAGCCGGGACGGCGTCTCACTCAGCAAGCCGGTCGCATCGTATAAGGGCCGGCATTATGATAGCGATATTCACCAGGCGGCATTCGCCCTGCCCGGCTGGCAAAGGAAGTGGCTCGGACTGTAAACGAATTTTGGTCATTGCCGGGCTAAACACTTGTGCCGGCAATCCAGAATCGAAGACTTCTGTGGTCCATCGCTCTGGATACCCGTGACAAGCACGGGTATGACGATGAGTGTCGTGCAGTGTGGTTTCCATCAAAACCAGAACTGCTCCAGTCCAATTTCGCTAAAATTAAATCAAGCCGATGCAGGCATTTTTTAGCCTAAAATCACATCGCTAACTGTTGTTAAGACTATCTAGTCGAGCGGTCGTTAGAACTGCACTCGATCTAGTTCAATAATCGCTGTCAATGATTGACGGTTTGACGGTCATGTGCATCCGACCGGTAAACACGGAGTCTGACAACGATGTCGATAACAAAAGCACTTTCCAATTCTTCCCCCAAATCAACCGGTATCATCGTGATCGCCGATAACAATGTGGCGTCCATGGAACGCATCGCAGCGGCATTTGAAAAAGTCGGCTGGAGCGTGGGCACAGCACACAATGGCGACGAAGCTCTCGACATCGCCATCGCGGGCAAAGTCAATGCAATCATGCTCAATGTGGGCCGGCCGGAGATCAACGGTTGTGGAACCTGTCGCAAATTGCTTGATCTCGGCAAGCCAATTCCAACGATGATGATCGTTGGCTGCATGGATCAGGCGCAAACCTCCGGGCCGGTCAATATTGAAGGCACGTCCATCAAGCTGGTCTCGGCCGACGAATTACAGGAATTCACCAAAACTGCCCCGAAGCGATTTGTCTGGCACGGCAGTAGTCCAAATGTCGTCGGTAACAGGTTACCTGGTCTGCGCCGGCCTTCGGCTCCTGTTTCCACACAGGAATTGCCCCAGCCTGAGCAGATTTTCTTCCAGCCGATCTAGGGCCTGTTGACATTCAGGTTATGGTGCTGGCGAGGCCCATTTTCAGGGGTGTTCGTCGTCGAATATGCCAGGGTCAGGACGTGAATTGGGGTGAGTTATCCTGAACTCACGCCGATCCAGCAGGTACATTGCTGCCATCTGCCTGGCGGATGCCGCCACGCAGGGCGCCCGGCCCGGTTTCGCCAAACAGAACGGCGTGGCTGGCCGGGAGCGGGCGGGAATTGGGCATCGACAGCCACATGCGGTAAAGCAGGCGCTTGCCTTGGCCGGATAAAGTTGAACCATCAACGGCTGCATCTTCGTAGGCGGTTCGCGCGTGATAGAGCACGTGGTTGTTGAGATACTGGATATCGCCCGGTTCGAAACGGTGCGTCAGGCACAGCTCGTGGCCGAGGTCCTGCAGCAGATCCAGAGCCTGCCATTGGGCATCGCTGACACGCGGCACCTCGTCGACCTTTTGACCCGCTTCGACATAGGTGCGCGAATAGTGCGTGGTGAAGTGGCCTTGCTGTAGGGCAAAGACCGGTAGCATGTAGTAGGCCTTGCCACCGTCCTTTTCCTCGCCAAGCCGGCTGCGCGGCAGGTCACAGAAGAGCTCCTCAAGCAAATCTGGACGTCGCTCGAGCATGGCATCGTGGATGGCGATGGCGCTGACGATCTGCGACAGGCCACCGGCGACGGACTGTTCAGCACAAAGCAGCGCCACCACGTCGGCCCGGTCGGTGTGAAAACGCAGCGGCCCTGTTGTCTGCACCCGGGCGCGCGACGACAGGAAAGGTTGCGCATCGCCGGCCTTTTGCAGCGTGCCGCGGTCAAGAGCAGCAGCACCTTCATCGGTGATCTCGCCGATCAGCTCGCCGCCGGCGGACTGGTAGATCGGTGTGCCGAGATGGCAGGCGATGCCATAATGGATGATCTTCAGCGCATCCGCGTCATAACGCTCAACCGGCAGCCCGCGCAAAAGGACGATGCCGCGTCCCTCCTCCAGTTCCTTTGAAATCGCAGCCGCTCGCGCAGTAAAGCTGCCGAGCGGGAAATCCGATGGGGTAAGCTTGTGCCATAGCAGACCATTTGCCAGGACATGGTGCAAAGCGTCATCGATTGCCGAGATATCGTTGTCGTCCAGATGCCAAATCCAGTCCTGACTGCGCTCAAGGTCAGCGCCTGTCCAGGCCGCCGGCCCGCCCAGCGGTGCTCGCATTGTATCGCGGGACATGATCAAACTCCTTGTCATCACGCTACCAATTGTAACGTCACATTACCGGTGCGCAATGTCAGAAAAACGAGGAAAATCATTTGCCGACGGGGCAAAACCGGATAAGTTTTGAGATCGGTGAGGTGTTAGTGGGAGGGGAGTTTGGCTGAAGCTAGATCCAATGCGCTCAGTGTCTGCAATGTCGTCAAAGTGTTTGGGTCGGGTCCTGGCGCCGTGACGGCGCTCAACGATGTGTCCGTCAATATTGAAGCCAATGAATTCTTCACACTGCTGGGACCGTCAGGCTGTGGCAAGACAACCCTTTTGCGGCTGACGGCGGGCTTTGAACAGCCGACCGGCGGTGAGATTTTTCTGTTCGGCGAGGAAATCGAGAACCTCCCGCCGCATCATCGGCCGGTCAATACCGTGTTCCAGCACTACGCGCTGTTTCCGCATATGACGGTGACAGAAAATATCGGCTTCGGGCTGAAGATGCTCAAATGGAACGCCAGTGACATCCAAGCCAGGGTCAGTGAAACACTGGCGCTTGTCAAAATGGAGGCTTTTGCCACGCGCAAGCCGGCGCAGATGTCGGGCGGCCAGCAGCAGCGCATCGCGCTGGCCCGGGCCTTGGCGCCGCGCCCAAAAGTGCTTTTGCTCGACGAGCCGCTGTCGGCCCTCGATCTGAAATTGCGCCAGGCCATGCGCCAGGAGCTGAAGACGCTGCAGCGCGAGACCGGTATCACCTTCATCTTCGTCACCCATGATCAGGAAGAAGCGCTGACCATGAGCGACCGGATTGCGGTCATGTCGGAAGGCCAGATCCAGCAGATCGGTGCACCGCTCGATATCTACGAGCGACCGCTCAACCGGTTCGTGGCCGACTTCATCGGCGATACAAATTTCATTACCGCCAGGATCGCCGCGATATCCGGCAGCAAGGCAACATGCACGGCCGGCGGTGGATTGTCGTTCTCCACACCAATGGTCGGCGAACACTCAAAGGGCGATACCGTCACGCTGGCGCTCCGGCCGGAAAAGATCAAGCTCAAGGCCGCAACGGCGAGGGCAAAGGGCTCGGCAACCATTGCCAATGCCACCTATCTTGGTACCGACACCACATACGAGATCGCGCTGACGCGTGATGTGATGGTGACGGCGCGCGATCAGAATATCGCCGCCGGCATGGGCCGGTTCAATGCCGGCGACAGGGTGTCACTCGAGTTTGCCGCCGGATCGGCCAGGATGCTGACCGACTGATGCAGTTGCCACGCGACATACGTGTAAGACGCTGGCTCGGGCTTGGACCAGCCATGGTGGTCATTGGCATCTTCATGGTGCTGCCGATGATGATCCTGGTGGTGTTCTCGTTCCTGGAGGCGGATCCTTATGGTGGTGTCGAGCCGGTTTTCTCGCTCGAGGCCTATATCCAGATCCTCTATGAGATCGATTTCGATGACACGGTTGTGTTCAACCCGATCTATCTCAACATCATTGCCCGCTCGGTCGGGCTGGCGCTGGTTGCCACCTTTGGGTGTCTTATCCTCGGGTTTCCGGTCGCCTATTTCATCACCCGGCAGAGCCCGCGCAACCAGAACATGCTGCTGTATCTCATCACGCTGCCATTCTGGACCAACCTGTTGATCCGGACCTACTCATGGATACTGATCCTGGCCAAAAACGGTGTCGTCGAACAGCCGTTGCTGGCGCTCGGCATCATCGATGATTCACTCGGCATGATGTATACGAATGGCGCAATCGCCATCGGGCTGATCTACACCTATCTGCCGCTGATGGTGCTGCCGATCTACGCCAGCCTTGAGAAGCTCGACTTCCGGCTGGTCGAGGCGGCGCACGATCTTTATGCCGGCCGCCTGAAGGTCATGCGCGAGATCATCGTACCGCTGGCGATGCCGGGGATCATTGCCGGCTGTATCCTGGTGTTCGTGCCAAGCCTTGGCGCCTTCATTGCACCGGATCTGCTGGGCGGCGGCAAGAAACTCATGCTCGGCTCACTGATCCAACTGCAGTTCTCATCATCGCGAAACTGGCCGTTCGGGTCGGCAATCGCTGTGTGCCTGCTGGCACTGGTGATGATCTCGTTGACCATTCAAGCGCGTTCGGCCGGCAAACGCCGGGCGATGGAGGGATAGCCGATGAAGCGCCAGCGCAAAGGTTTCGTCTTGGGCCACTATCCCGGCATGAACCTGTGGACGGCGCTGTTCTTTGTCTATCTGTATGCGCCGATGCTGGTGCTGGTGGTTTATGCGTTCAACGACAGCGACCGGGCGCAGATCTGGCGCGGGTTCTCAACCAGATGGTTCTACAAGGCCTTTGCCAACGACAGCATTCAGGATGCGGCGATCAACTCCCTGATCATCGCGGTGTGCGCCACGGTCGTGGCCACCACTTTGGCGACGCTTGCCGCTCTGGCAATGGCCCGAACCGGGGAATTCAAGGGACGCAGTGCCACGCTTGGGCTGATTTCGCTGCCGCTGGTTGTACCCGAAATTGCCACCGCGGTTGCCACACTCAGTTTCTTTGCCGTCATTGGTTTTCAACTCGGCCTGTTATCGATCATCGTTGCGCACACGGTGTTTTGCATTCCATTTGCCTTCCTGCCGATCAGGGCGCGCCTTGAGGGCATGAACGACACGCTCGAGCAGGCCGCCGGTGACCTTTACGCCAATGAATGGCAGACCTTCCGCCACATCACATTGCCCCTGCTGATGCCCGGCATCGTTGCCGGTGCAATGCTGTCGTTCATCATTTCGATCGACGACTTCATCATCACGCTGATGGTGTCGGGCGCCGGGGCAACAACCTTGCCGCTCTACATCTACGGTATGATCCGCCAGGGCATCACACCGGAGGTAAACGTCATTTCAACCGTGATGCTCGGCATTTCCATCGTCTTTATCAGCGCCTACTGGTTCATGACCAAGGGCGACGACCACACGACGACGCATTGAAGCGTGTCGCGCGGAGCCGCGCAGATCCGGGATCCAGGGGCTGTTCAGCACAGCCTTGCGTGGTAGCCCCTGGATCCCGACTTTCGCCGGGATGACCGAAATCGGAGGTTGGATGGTTGTGTCGTTCAATGTCGTTTCAATCTAAGTCGATCCGGAATTTGACAATCGACATGGGTGACGGAGTTCGGCTAATCTGGCCGGGCAAATCGGGGGGGAACCCCGGAAATTCAAGGGAGTGTGTAAATGAAAAGACTATTGGGATTGGCGTTGGCCGGTGCCGTGTCGCTTGCGGCCGGACAGGCTCACGCAGCCGGTGAGTTGTTCTTCTATAACTGGACGGACTACACCGGCGACAAGATGCTGGAAAAATTCCAGAAGGATACCGGCATCAAGGTAACGGTTGATACATACGATTCGAACGAGACGCTGCTGGCCAAGCTGAAATCGGGCGCAACCGGCTATGACCTTGCCGTGCCGAGCCAGAACTTCGTGACGATCATGATCGAAGAAGGCCTGCTGGAACAGGTCGATGTTTCCAAGATGGCGAATTTCAAGCATGTCGCCGAGGCGTTCCAGTTCCCGGACTGGGATCCAAAACAGATGTATTCAAGCCCGTACCAGATGGGCACGACGTCCTATGCCATCGCGGCCGATGCCGGCGTTGGTGACTGCTCGAGCCTGAAGGAATTCTTTGAGCCGAATGAAAAGGCTTCCGGCAGTGTCGGCGTTTTCAAGACGCCGGAAGAGGTCGCCAACATGGCGCACATCTATCTCGGCCAGGACTTCTGCACCGAAAAGACCGAAGACCTGAAAGCTGTCCAGGCTTTGCTGGAAGGCCAGAAGGCGCACGTCAAGGTGTTCTCCTCGGAAGGCACCATGGACCGTCTCGGCTCCGGCGTGACGCTGATCTCGAATGCCTGGAACGGCGATGCCATGAAGCAGCGGCTGGCCGGCGGCAAGATCAAGTACTGCTTCCCCAAGGAAGGCGTTGTCGGCTGGTACGACAGTCTGGTCATCCCCAAGGGCGCCAAGAACATCGAGAACGCCAAGATCTTCATGAACTGGCTGATGGCGCCGGAAAATATGGCGCTGCAGTCTGACTTTGCCAAATACGCCAACCCGATCAAGGGCACCGGCGAGCATATGGGCGAAGACATGGCCAAGTCGCCGGAAGTGAGCGTGCCATCGGTACCGGTCAAGTTCGGCAAGAGCTGCGGCCCGAAGTACGTCAAAG
>JABDJG010000073.1 GCA_013002595.1 Hyphomicrobiales bacterium
GACCGTCATGTCATCGACCTTGACGACTTCCTTCAGGAGCGAAGGCATCGACATGCCGTCGAAATATTCCCACGCGGTGCCGGCCGTGTACTGGTGCCAGGGGTGGTCCTTCTTGAGTTGACGCATGAAGGAAAATACGACATCGTCGGCGTTGAAATCGCGGGTTGGGGTGAAATAGTCGGTGGTATGGAACTTCACGCCGGCGCGCAATTTGAAGGTGTACTCAAGGCCATCATCTGAAACCGACCAGCTTTCTGCCAGGCCGGGTCCGATTTTGGTG
This sequence comes from Hyphomicrobiales bacterium, assembly GCA_013002595.1. Classification (GTDB taxonomy): domain Bacteria; phylum Pseudomonadota; class Alphaproteobacteria; order Rhizobiales; family Aestuariivirgaceae; genus JABDJG01. The sequence continues at coordinate 281 of JABDJG010000073.1, forward strand.
GTGCCAAGCTCGAATTCGGCCAGCTTGTTGTAAAGGGTCCGTGATGAGGCATCGAACGTGGTGCCGGCGGTGTATAGCGCGGCATCAAAGCCTTCCGGAGAGCCTTCCGAGCAATGAACCAGTGTCTTTGCAGACACGCTTGCAGTGCTGAGCATGGTGGCGCCAAGTGCGGCGGCCAGCAGTAGCTTGTACTTCCTCATTAAACTTCTCCCTTATTTCATTTGTAAAGCTTTCCGCACGAGGGCTGCGGAGCTGGGTCTAAGACTGACAGGAATCCGGAATGTTGGAAACACTGAATAGACCGCGACAGGCATAATAATGCCCAACGGCAGAGAATATGCGTTATTTTGCCGGGTTAACGGCTCGTTTTGTTCGATTTGACGGTAGAATCCGTCAAAGTGGTGAAAACTGCCGGTGTTACCGAACAAAGCGCGCCGGCGACAGCGGCTCGGCTGTCACGCCGTGTTCGGCAATATCTGCTGGCATGTCGTGGCCGGCGATCAACGCGGCTGCGGTGCGTGACAGAGCGGGCGATGTCTGGATGCCATAACCGCCCTGTCCGGTGAGCCAGAAGAATCCCTCCAAGACAGGATCGAAGCCGACAACCGGATTGCCGTCCGGTGCAAACGTGCGCAGGCCACCCCAGGTGTGATCGACGCGGGTGACCTCGATATCCATGTACTGCATGAGCTGATCGATGGCTTCGGCAATCGCCATGTCGTCGGCCCAGGCATCGTGCGGATCGACCGGGGTGATGTCGGCGGGCGAGACCAGCAGCATGCCGCTTTGCGGTTTGAAATAGAATGTTTCGCCGGCGCTGGCAGTGACCGGCCAATTGTCAATATCGGCGCCGGGCGGCGGCGGTATCACGGCCACACTGCGGCGCTTGGGCTGTAGCCCGACACGCTGCGCTCCGGCCAATTCGGCGACCTGATCGCCCCATGCGCCAGATGCGTTGACGAGTACCGGTGCCTCGAAGGTGCCGCCCTTGGCGGTCACATGCCAGTTGCCGGCGCGTCTTGAGATGGCGGTTGCGGGGCTATCACAGTGAACATGGCCACCGCGTTGCTTGAGGCGGCGCAGAAAAGCCTGGTGCAGGGCATCGACATCGACATCCAGACAGGTGCCGTCATAGAGCACGGCTTCAATCGCATCGGTGCGCAGTAACGGGACCCGCTTTACGGCATCTTCGAGCGATATGTCGTGCATACCGACCTTGCGATAGTTGTCGACATCGGCGTCCTGGCCCGGCAGGCCGAGCAGCATTTCACCGCGCGGCGAGGTGATGGCTGTCGCGCAGAAGTCGTCATGCGGGTTCTTGAGAAAATCACCGGAAGCACGGGTAAGGGCGCGGACGGGGTCAGGGCCGTAGCCGGGAATCCAGGTGGCGGCTGAGCGGCCGGTTGAATGAAAGCCGGGGCGATCTTCCATCTCCAGAACGGTGACGGACAGATCGGCGGCCAGTTCGGCCGCAACGGAGGCGCCGGCAATGCCGGCACCGATGACAATGACATCGCTGGACTGGGTCATGACTCTGCTTGCGAACAGGTTTGAATTGGACTTGCGCGGCGATCCTATACACTTCAATCTCCGCGATGCAAACGATGAAGGCTGGAGCACATGATGAGTGACGCGGTATTGCATTTTCCCCGCAGTGAGTATGACGATCGGATCGCCCGGACGAGGGCCGCGATGGCTGATCGCGGCATCGATCTGATGATTGTTTCAGATCCCTCCAACATGTGCTGGCTGACCGGCTATGACGGCTGGTCGTTCTATGTGCATCAGGCGGTGCTGCTGTCGCTCGAGGGCGAGCCGGTGTGGTGGGGCCGGGCGATGGACGGCAATGGCGCCAAGCGCACGGCGTTCATGGATCACGGCAATATCGAAGGCTATCCCGATCATTATGTGCAGTCCATCGAGCGGCATCCGATGGATCATCTGTCCGGCTTGATTGAGCAGCGCGGCTGGGACAAGGGCACCATTTCGGTTGAAATGGACAACTACTGGTTTACCGCAGCTGCCTTCGCCTCGCTGCAGCAGCATCTGCCGAATGCGGCGTTCTCGGACGCACAAGGGCTGGTCAACTGGCAACGGTCGGTCAAGAGCGACAATGAGGTCGAATTTATGCGGCGGGCGGCCCGGATCGTTGAGGCGATGCATGCCCAGATCGTCGAGCTGGCAGAGCCGGGACTGGCCAAGAACAAACTGGCCGCTGAGATCCAGCGCACGTCCATTCTGGGGGCGGACGGGCATTGGGGTGATTACTGCGCCTTTGTGCCGATGCTGCCGTCGGGCATGGATGCAACCGCGCCGCATTTGACCTGGGACGATCGGCCGTTCAAGTCCGGCGAGAGCACGTTCTTTGAAATCGGCGGCTGTTACCGGCGCTACAACTGCCCGCAGTCGCGCACGCTGTTTCTCGGCAAGCCGCCGCAAAAGTATCTGGATGCGGAAAAGGCCGTGCTGGACGCGGTTGAAGCCGGGCTCGAGCAGGCAAGGCCAGGCAAGCGCTGTGAGGACATTGCCAATGCGTTCAACGAGACGCTCGGGCGGCACGGGTTCGTTAAGGACTCGCGGTGCGGCTATTCGATCGGGCTGTCCTACCCGCCCGACTGGGGCGAGCGGACAATGTCGTTCCGGGCCGGCGATATGTCCGAATTGAAACCGGGCATGATCTTCCATTTCATGCCGGCGCTGTGGCTGGATGACGGCGGGCTGGAGATCACCGAGCCGATCCTGATTACAGAGGACGGGGCGGAGTGTTTGTGCACGACGGAGCGCAAGCTGTTTGTGAAGGACTGACGCTGTTCACACCACAACCTGGACCAGAAAGAGAATAACAATGCCTTATGCCGGACAACCTCAAGACACCCCGATCCCGCCCGAGCTGAACCGCTGGAACTGGGGCGCCTTTCTGCTCAACTGGATATGGGGCATCGGCAACAGCACCTATATTGCCTTTCTGATGTTCGTGCCGTTCGTGAACATGATCATGATCTTCGTTCTGGGCGCCAAGGGCAGCAAGTGGGCCTGGAAAAACCGTGTCTGGGCAGATGCGGACCATTTTAGGAGAACCCAGCGAAACTGGGCATTTGCCGGTCTGGCGGTGATCGCCGTCTTTATCCTGCTGTTCGGCTTGATATTCACTGCCTTTTTCATGCTGATGAAGAGCGGTGATGCCTACAAGTTATCGCTTGCCCAGGTGCGCTCAAATGAGCGGGTGATCGCGGTTATGGGCGAACCGATCGAAGCCGGCTGGTTCATGTCGGGCAATGTCAGCGTGAACGGACCGCAAGGCAGCGCCAACCTGTCGATCCCGATTTCCGGCCCGAAGAACTCCGGTACGGTGATCAGTGAGGCAACCAAGGTGGCCGGCGTCTGGAGAATTCACCTGCTCGTAGTCAGGGTGGATGGCGACCCGACACCGATCGTCCTGATCAACACAAAGAATTTACAGATCCCCAATAGCGCGGTTGAGAGCTGAGGCTATGCTGGGGTGGAATTGCAGGTCGTGTGTTGTGAGGAGGTGAGCGCGTGGGTTTTCAAAAGATATTGGAGCTTGCCGCCGGTCACCGGGGCAGCGAAGCGGCGGTTCTGGAGCAACTGTCCGAGGTGATGCCGGTGTCTGAGCTGGCAGCGCTCGGCGATGACCGGTGGTTATCGCAGATAACCAGGTGCGTGTTTCAGGCCGGCTTCAGCTGGAAGGTCATCGAGACCAAGTGGCCGGGGTTCGAAGAGGCCTTTGAGGGCTTTCAGCCGCGGCGCTGGAAGATGATGTCGGACGATGACCTCGACCGGCTGGTCAAGGACAAGGCGATCGTGCGCAATCCGCAAAAAATCCTGTCGGTGCGCGGCAATGCCCAGTTCCTTTGCGATCTGGCAGACGAGCACGGCAGTGCGGCGGCGTTCTTTGCCGGCTGGCCGGTGAGCGATCAGATCGGCTTGATGGACTTGATGAAAAAGCGTGGCAGCCGGCTTGGCGGCACCACCGGGCAGGTCCTTTTGCGACGCATGGGCAAGGACGGGTTCATCATGAGCGGTGATGTGGTCAAGGCGCTGATCCGCGAGGGTATTGTCGACAAGCCGCCGACGTCCAAAAAAGCACTTGCCACGGTGCAGGATGCGTTCAATGCCTGGCATGACGAGACCGGGCGGCCCTATACGCATCTGAGCCGGATTCTGGCGATGAGCGTGGGATAGGCGACTCTAAGTCTTCCGGTTCACCACAAACCGGGCGGCATCTTCCAGGTTTGTCGCCTTGTTACCGTACCGGTGGACGGCGGCAACGGCTTCTTCGACCAACTCGTTTGCCTTGGTGCGGGCGCCATCGAGGCCGAACAGGTCGATAAAGGTCGCCTTGCCGGCTTCGGCGTCTTTCTGGGTCTGCTTGCCGAGCTGTTCCGGCGTTGACTCCACATCGAGAATGTCGTCGGCGATCTGGAAGGCAAGGCCGATCTTGTCGGCATAGGTGCGCAGGGCCTTGTGGTCGACCTCGTCGGCCCTGGCGAGGATGGCGCCGGCCTCAAGCGAAAAGCCGAACAGGGCGCCGGTCTTCAGGCTCTGGATGCGCATGATTTCCTCAAGCGTCTGGCCGGTGCGCTGCTCGGCCATCAGATCGAGCATCTGGCCGCCGACCATGCCGTCCTTGCCGGCAGCGCGGGCAAGCGACAGCACAAGCTCGGCGCGGACCCGGGGGTCGGCGTGGGTTGCCGGATCGGCGGCAATTTCGAAGGCAAATGTCAACAGGCCGTCGCCGGCCAGGATCGCGGTTGCCTCGTCGAAGGCGATATGGCACGTCGGCTTGCCACGGCGCAGGTCATCATCGTCCATGGCCGGCAAGTCGTCATGGACCAGCGAATAGCAATGGATGCATTCGAGCGCGACACCGGTGCGCAGGGCGCTTTGTTCGCCGACATCGAACAGGCGGGCGCTTTCCATCACGAAAAAGGGCCGCAAGCGCTTGCCCTGGCCGAGCGACGAATAGCGCATGGCTTCGACGACCTGTCGGGCCGGCGCATCAAGCGGCAGCAGTTCATCCAGCAAAGTGTCGACAGCCTGTGCGGTCTGCTTGAGCGATGTTTCGAATGTCATAGAGGAACTGCGAGGCACTGTTGGTGGTTGGGAATTGTTGCGTATCGTCTTAAAACATGACGCAGAAAAGTGAAAGTGCAAGTCCAGGGAGTAATTGGTTGCGGGTCCCCGATACAGAACGCGGGCGGTCAGGCTGGTTCGGGCGGATCATCCGTTTGGCGTTGCTGGTGCTGGTGCTGCCGTTCGTCCTGACGCTGGTTTACCGGGCGGTGCCGCCGCCGGCCTCGGCGCTGATGCTGTTGCGCGCTGCCGGCGGGGCGGGCATCGACTACCGTTGGCGGCCTGCCGAAAAGATCTCACGCCATCTGGTGCATGCGGTGGTGGTATCCGAGGATGCGCGCATCTGCCGGCATAATGGTGTCGACTGGGATGTCCTGCGCGGGCTGGTGGTCGAGGCGCTCGATGAGGATGGGCAGCCGGTGCGCGGCGGATCGACGATCGCCATGCAGACCGCCAAGAACCTGTTCTTGTGGCCACACAGGTCCTATGTGCGAAAGGGTCTTGAAATTCCGATCAGCCTTTGGATCGATTTTACCTGGCCGAAACGGCGGATAATGGAGGTCTATCTCAATATCGCCGAATGGGGTCCGGGGGTCTATGGGGCCGAGGCGGCAAGCCAGCGGTACTTCAAGACATCCGCTGCCAAGTTGTCCGCACGCCAGGCCGCGCTCCTGGCGGCAGCCTTGCCCAACCCCATGATCTACCGGGCCGGCAAGCCGGGTCCCAGGCTGCGGCAGCGGGCGCAGCGGGTCCGGGCGCGGATGCGCGGGGCAAAGGCGCATGCCATGTGTCTTAAGTAAGACGAGATATCGCAGGCCGATTTGGCGTTTCTGCTCTTTGCTTTTGTGCTGCAGCACTGTATAAGCCCGCCATCACACACCAATTGCGCCTGAAACGTGGACTGCGTAGCGCGGTATGGTATCGAATTTGGAGAAGACTGATGGCCGTCCCGAAAAGAAAAGTCACACCGATGAAACGCGGCATGCGCCGTTCGGGTCACACCAAGGAAACCGTGACCCACGTCGAGAACAAACAGACCGGTGAATTGCATCGCCCGCACCACATTGACCTGAAGACCGGCATGTACCGCGGCCGGCAGGTGCTGGAGCCGAAGAGCGATTTCTAATCACCCCACCTGACTGAGGTGCTGATTAAGGGCCGGCTCTCAGAGCCGGCCTTTTGTTGTCTGGAGAGTTAGGGCCCTAAAATGGATGTCTACTGGTCACAGTTGCTGGTTCCGGCATTTGCAACCTTGTTCGTTGTTGTCGACCCGATCGGGCTGGTGCCGATGTTTTTGTCCTTGACCGATGGGATGGACTCCAAAGCCCGGCGCAGTACCGCAGTGCGTGCGACACTTCTGGCCGGCGCCGTCCTCCTGGTGTTTGCCATCGCCGGGCGGGCCGCGCTCGATTTTCTGGGTATCAGCCTGCCGGCGTTCCGGATTGCCGGCGGCATCCTGTTGTTTGTTCTGGCGCTCGAGATGCTGTTTGAAAAGCGCTCCGAGCGCCGGGCAAAGAATGTCGAGGAGGCCGGCGCCGCCGATACCGCAAGCAGTCACGACGAGATTTGGGTGTTTCCACTCGGCATTCCATTGATTGCCGGCCCCGGCGCGATTGCCTCGGTCATACTTTTGATGAGTACCCATGCCGGCTCACGGGTCGAACAGGTGCTGGTAATTGCCGTTCTTGCCGCGGTGCTGGTCCTGACACTGGGGCTGTTCCTGCTGGCGGCACGACTTAAGCGGTTCTTGTCGGCAACGGCGATCCGGGCCATGACCCGTCTGTTGGGAATGATCCTTGCCGCACTGGCGGTACAGTTCGTGCTGACGGGCTTGAAAGATGCAGGAATAGTTGGATAATTGACACATATGACTAGGGTCAGGACCCATCAATTTCATCCATTCTGCGTGACAGATTTGCCTGTTAAGCAGGCAGACAGGCGCAGGATACCGCCCGGTTTTCAAGCCTGTCTAACACACTCAGCAGGCAAATCTGCCTTGCCCGAAGGGTTTGACCCTGAGGGCCCGCCTGCAGGCAAACAATGCTCGATAAGGCACCCAGCCTTGTCTTGTGCTTGTTTTCCAGCATTCGAGCCCTCAGGG
>JABDJG010000087.1 GCA_013002595.1 Hyphomicrobiales bacterium
TTCACCGAAATGCTGGTGAGTGAAAACTTCATCCGGCTGGTCGGCTTTGCAACGCAGGGCGAGCGTGACTGGTTCAAGCTCCTGGAAAGCGTGCAAGGGGTCGGCACCAAGGTGGCGCTGGCGATCCTGTCGGTGCTGACGACATCGGAGCTGACCAATTCGATTGCGCTCGGCGACAAGGCGATGGTCGGGCGGGCCAACGGTGTCGGGCCGAAACTGGCGCAGCGCATCGTCACCGAATTGAAGGACAAGGCACCTCAATTTGCCGGTGCCGACCCGGCGCTGGCCGCCCTGCAGGCCGATCTCGATGCGCCGCGCCCGACAGCGGCGGCAGATGCCGTCTCGGCGCTGGTCAACCTGGGTTACAACCAGACCCAGGCCGGCGCAGCGGTGACGGCGGCAATGAATTCGGCCGGCGATGAGGCCGGCGCCGAGACCCTGATCCGGCTGGCGCTGAAGGAACTGGCGCGATGAACGACCGGCTGATAGACCGCGAACTGCGCCCGGAGGATGAGTTCGACCAGCATTTCCGGCCGCAGGTGCTTGATGAGTTCATCGGGCAGTCGCGGGCGAAAGCCAATTTGCGGGTGTTCATCCAGGCCGCAAAGGGGCGCGGCGAGGCGCTTGACCATGTGCTGTTTGCCGGCCCGCCCGGGCTCGGCAAGACGACGCTGGCGCAGATCATGGCGCGCGAACTTGGCGTCAACTTCCGGGCGACATCCGGGCCGGTGATCGCCAAGGCGGGCGATCTGGCAGCGCTTTTGACCAATCTTGAAGACCGCGATGTGCTGTTCATCGATGAAATCCACCGGCTCAATCCGGCGGTCGAGGAAGTGCTTTATCCGGCGATGGAGGATTTCCAGCTCGATCTGATCATCGGTGAGGGGCCGGCGGCGCGCTCGGTCAGGATCGATCTGTCCAAATTTACCCTTGTCGGCGCCACGACGCGAACCGGGCTGCTGACGACGCCGTTGCGCGACCGGTTCGGCATTCCGGTGCGGCTTGAGTTCTACACCGAGGAAGAACTGCTGGAGATCGTTGAACGTGGCGGCCGGGTGCTCGGCGTGCCGATGACCGGCGACGGGGCCCGCGAGATTGCCCGGCGGGCGCGCGGCACGCCGCGCATTGCCGGGCGCATGCTGCGCCGGGTGCGGGACTTTGCGACCGTCGATGGCACCGAGATCATCGATCAGGCGGCGGCCGACAAGGCGCTGAAAAACCTTGAGGTCGACAACCGCGGGCTCGATGCGCAGGACCATCGCTATCTCAGCTGCATCGCGGTCAACTTCGGCGGCGGTCCGGTCGGCGTTGAAACGATTGCCGCCTCGCTGTCGGAAGAGCGCGATGCGATCGAGGAGATTATCGAGCCCTATCTGATCCAGCAGGGGTTCGTGAACCGGACGCCGCGCGGGCGCATGCTGACACCGCATGCCTTTGCGCATCTCGGCCTGGCGACACCGCACGGTCTTGCGACACGCCAGACCGAGCTGTTTTCGGAAAGCGACGATGATGGCTGAAGGCTGGCCGGATCTTGCCGGGCGGATCGAGGCGGGCGAACATGTGCTGCCGGTCAGGGTCTATTATGAGGACACCGACTTTTCCGGCTTTGTCTATCACGCCAACTATCTCAAGTTCTGCGAGCGGGCGCGCTCGGACTGCCTGCGGCTGCTGGGCATCCATCACCACGAGCTGCACTGGCACGAGAGCGACGGGCGAATGGGATTCGTTGTCCGGCGCATGCAGTGCGATTTTCTCAAACCGGCGCGAATCGACGATGTGCTGGAGGTGCGCACGGCGATGCTGACCATCAAAGGCGCCCGTTTCGAGCTCGATCAGCGGGTCAGCCGGGATGGTGAACTGCTGTTTCACGGCCTTGTGATGGCAGCCCTGGTCGACGGTGACGGCAGGCCCAAACGGATGCCAAAAGCCATACTTTCGGCCTTGGATAAGCTGAATTCCAACTAAAGTCGGTAACCAAACGTTAACTATAAGACTGCTTGGTAATCCTTGGGACAGTTTATCAGCTGTCCGCGTGACAATTGCGCGCGGGATGGGCGCAAATGATACGTTTATTGCGGGTTACGCCGCAGTTTCGACATGTTTGATTTGCTTTGTTGCCGCCCGCGTCGACGAAGCATGAAGTCGTCACGGATCGGACGGCAACCAAGAGGCATATATGAACGTGCTCATCGCGCAGGCAACAGCTGTACCCCAGGAAGGGTATTCGCTGTTCTCACTCTTTATTCAGGCGACCTTCCTGGTCCAGTTCGTCATGGTCGGGCTGATCGTTGCATCGGTCGTGTGCTGGGGGATCATCTTTGAGAAGATGTTCCTGGTCACCAGGACGCGCCGGGCAACCGAAAGGTTCGAAAAGCTGTTCTGGTCGGGCCAGTCGCTGGAAGACCTCTATCTGTCGCTCGGCCCGAAGAACAACCAGTCGATGGCAGCCTTGTTCATGGCCGCGATGCAGGAATGGAAGCGCAGCCAGGAAAGCGCCATGCGGGCCGGCTTTCAGGGTGTGCAAAAGCGCATCGAGATGGTGATGGACGTCCAGCTGCAGCGTGAGATGAACCAGCTCGAGAGCCGGCTTCTGGTCCTGGCAACGGTGGGATCGACAGCCCCGTTCATCGGCCTGTTCGGCACGGTGTGGGGCATCATGAACTCGTTCCGGGCAATCTCTGTGTCGAAAAGCACCAACCTGGCGGTGGTGGCGCCGGGCCTGGCCGAGGCGCTGTTTGCCACCGCGCTCGGCCTGCTGGCGGCGATCCCGGCGGTTATCTTTTACAACAAGTTTGCCCATGATATCGGCAAGCTGGGCGCGCGGCTGGAGAATTTCGCCGATGAGTTCGGCGCGATCATCTCGCGGCAACTGGATGAACGGCATTAGTTTCGATGGGCATCGCGTTTACAGGAAGCAGCGGAAACCGGCGAAGCGGCCGGCGGCGGCGCTCGTCCTATCAGCCGATGAGCGAGATCAATGTGACGCCGTTCGTCGATGTCATGCTGGTCCTTTTGATCGTGTTCATGGTGGCAGCGCCCCTGCTGACGGTCGGCGTGCCGATCGAGCTGCCCGAGACCCAGGCCAAGCCGCTGCAGGGTGACAACGAGCCGTTGACCGTCACGGTGCAGCCGGATGGCAAGATTTACCTTCAGGAAACCGAAATCGAACTCGACACACTGGCGCCGAAATTGGTTGCCATAGCTAAAAACGGCTATGAAGAACGCATATTCGTACGCGGCGACCGGAATGTGGGTTACGGTAGTGTCATGAAAGTCATGGGCGTACTGAACGCGGCCGGTTTCAAGCGGATCGGCCTGGTAACCGATATTGAACAGGATAAAGCTCAGTAAAGAGCACCCAAGATGCGCTGGAGCCTTGCAACATCCCTGATTATCCACGCCGGCATTCTGCTGATCGCGGTGGGCGTGTTTCAATCGCCCGAGGAATACGTTGTCGAAGAACTGGAATCGGTGCCGGTCGATATCGTCACCCTGGAAGAGTTCTCCAAGCGCCAGGAGACGCAAAAGGATGTGCCCGAGCCCGAGCCGGACAAAAAGGTCGCGCCCAAGCTCAAGGTGGTGCCTGAGATAAAGGAAATCGCGCCCAAGGTTGCCGAAGAGGTCAAACAGGCGGCCCGCGAGCCACAGCCCGAGCCTGAGCCCAAGCTGGCCAAGGTGCCCGAGCCCGTTGCCGAGCCGGAGCCGCCAAAGCCGGAGCCGCTGGAAGAGCTGATCAAGAAGACCGAAGACGTCGTGCCGGAGCCTGAACCCGAAGCAAAGCCGGAAGAAAAGGCCAAGGCGGCGGTGCCGCTGCCGCGCACCAAGCCGAAGCAACTGGTGCGCAAGGTGGCTGAGCTGAAAAAGAAAGAGAAGAAGAAAAAGCCGGCGTTCAACCCGAACGATGTTGCCGCTTTGCTGAACAAGATCGACGAGGCCCGGGCCGCGCCTTCGCTGAGCAGCGACCTGGATGGTGCCCCCAAGCGGGGTGAATTTACATCGAGCGGCACCGATGACCGCATTTCGGCCAACGAACTGGACTGGCTGCGCCAGCGCATCGGGCAGTGCTGGAATGTGCCGGCCGGCGCGCGCGATGCCCAGAACCTGATCGTGAAGATCCGCATCCAGATGGACCCGCTGGGCAACATCATGGGCCAGCCGCGGATCATCAACAACTCGAACCATCCGGTGTTCGACGCGGCCTCGCGCAGTGCGCTTGCCGCGGTGGTCGGCTGCCAGCCGTACGACAAACTGCCGGCCGAAAAGTACAGTTCATGGAAAGACATGATCATCAATTTTGACCCAAGCCTGATGCTGGCAATCAATTAGGGGCTGGACCTTGTCGGTGAGATATTCTATGCGCGGGACACGGGACTTGGGGGAGACGGCTATGATCCGTTGCGTTCATTCGGCTGCAGCACTGTTGATGGCGGCAGTGCTGTGGTCCATGGCGATGCTGGCGCTGGCGCCGGCGCCGGCGCTGGCGGTTGTCGAAGTCGACATCACCAAAGGCCGGGTCGACCCGCTGCCGATCGCGCTGCCGAACTTTTTGGGCGAAAGTCCTGGTGAGCAGCAATCCGGCATCGACATCACCGGCGTCATCGGCTCGAACCTGCAGCGCTCCGGCCTGTTCCGGCCGTTGCCGCAGGATTCCTATATCGAGAACATAACCGACTTTGGCCGGGTGCCGCGGTTTGGCGACTGGCGCACGATCCAGGCGCAAGGCCTGGTGACCGGCCGGGTGATCATGCAGGCAGACGGGCGGCTGCGGGCCGAGTTCCGGTTGTGGGACATCTTTGCCGAAAAGCAGATCCTCGGGCTGCAGTTCGTCAGCCGGCCCAAGAACTGGCGCCGGATCGGGCACCTGATCTCCGATGCGATCTACAAGGCGGTGACCGGCGAAGAGGGCTATTTCGACACCCGCATCGTGTTCATCGAGGAAGAAGGGCCCAAGGACCAGCGCTCCAAGCGGCTGGCGATCATGGACCAGGACGGGTTCAACGTGCGCCGGCTGACCAATGGCCAGGACCTGGTGCTGACGCCGAGGTTCTCGCCGACCTCGCAGGAGATCACCTACATGTCCTACGCCGGCGGCAAGCCGCGGGTCTATCTGTACAACATCGAAACCGGTTTGCGCGAAATCGTCGGGGTGTTCCCCAACATGTCGTTTGCGCCGCGGTTCTCGCCGGACGGCCAGCAGGTCGTCATGAGCCTGCAGAAAGGCGGCAATTCGGACATTTACGCGCTTGATCTGAGGTCGCGGACGACGCGCCAGCTGACCAATACGCCGTCGATCAATACGGCGCCGTCCTATTCACCCGATGGCCGCCAGATCGTGTTCGAATCGGACCGTGACGGCACCCAGCAGGTCTATGTCATGAACGCCGACGGCAGCGGCCAGCAGCGCATCAGTTTCGGCCAGGGGCGCTATTCGACACCGGTTTGGTCGCCGCGCGGCGATCACATTGCGTTTACCAAGTCCGGCGGCGGGCGTTTTTCGATCGGCGTGATGCGTCCGGACGGTTCTGGTGAGAGAATATTAACCGAAGGTTATCACAATGAGGGCCCAACATGGGCGCCAAATGGCCGGGTTATCATGTTCTTCCGCGAAAGCCCGGGCGCCAGCGGCGGCCCGCAGCTCTATTCGGTTGATTTGACGGGGTATAATGAACGCAAGGTACCGACGCCGGGATTCGCTTCGGATCCGGCATGGTCGCCCTTGCTGAAGTAATTCGGACTGTTTCATATTGACTCAGTTTGAGGGAACAGTAGCGCTGCGTTCATGGCGGACGTGGCAGATGCGGCAAGGGATGCCGCTTTTGGTTTCAAGCGGTTGGCGGGAATGCATTTGAGATGCAAGCATCTGAATGCACCTGAACGCCAAGGGGATATCCGAACCGCGCGAAAGATGGTGATCTGTTTGATCAGGTCATTGGGACAATCATAGGAGTGGGACTATATGTTGCGGCCAATCGCAATTCTCAAAATTTCGGCAATCTGCCTCGGCGTTGTGTTTGTTGCCGGGTGTTCGAAAAAGGACAAGCCTGAACTTGCCGTTCAGGGCGAACAGGCTGCCATACCTGGCTCGGAGCGCGATTTCATCGTCAATGTCGGTGATCGTATCCAGTTCCTGGTCGACCAGTCGACACTGACCGCCCAGGCCCAGGACACCCTGCGGCGCCAGGCGGCCTGGATGAAGCAATACGGCCAGGTGTCGGTGCAGGTCGAAGGCCATGCCGATGAGCGCGGCACGCGCGAATACAACATCGCCCTGTCGGCACGGCGCGCAACCGCGACCCGCCAGTATCTGATCGCCCAGGGTATCGACCCGGCGCGGATCTCCAAGATCGCCTACGGCAAGGAACGCCCGGTGGCACTGTGCGATGCGGAATCGTGCTGGTCGCAGAACCGCCGCGCCGTCACCATCGTGACCGGTGGCGCTGTTTCGGGCTAACCAGACCCGCCGGCGGCAATGCCGCTAAGGTATGAACACATCCGGCCGGCGGGCTTGTCCTGCCGGCCGGTTTTGTTGTGGGTGGGTGGGCAAGTTGGACGCTTAAGCTGACATATTCTGGAGGAATTAACCCCGGGGCCAAATCAAGCTGGAGGCGGCCCGTGCCAGATATGATAATTCAACACTCATGAAACGCCTGATCATTACAAATTCAGACTCCGGGGCGGGATGCCTCAAAGCGGCCCGAATTGCCCAGCGGGTGGTGGCGCTGTGTTACGAACTGGTTTGGGGACCTGTGCCCCCTGGCGAAACGCCGATGGACTTCTTTACCGGCCGGCGACACTGGATGCCGGGCGATACGCCGGACTGGGAACTTGAAGTGCTGGACGGCCTGGGCGAGGCGTATGAGCATTTGGCCTGGGAGGCTGCGTATTATGACCGTATCGAGATCTGGAGCGACCCCACCCCTAACGATCAACTCGTACTTATCCAGTTGATCGACTGGTTGCACAGCCATCCGGCGCTGCGCGACAAGCTGGTTTTTGCCAACGTAGGCTGGCGCAT
>JABDJG010000116.1 GCA_013002595.1 Hyphomicrobiales bacterium
GGTCCTGTCGCTCCTGTCGGGCGGCGAGCAGGCATTGACGGCCATGGCGCTTATCTTTGCCGTGTTCCTGACCAACCCGTCGCCGATCTGTGTGCTGGATGAGGTCGATGCACCGCTTGATGACCACAATGTCGAGCGGTTCTGCAATTTGCTGGATGCCATGCTGGAGCGCACCGACACCCGCTTCCTGATCATCACCCACCACGCATTGACGATGGCCCGGATGAACCGGCTGTTCGGTGTGACCATGATGGAGCGCGGTGTCAGCCAGCTGGTTTCGGTCGATTTGCAGACCGCTGAGGGCCTCAGAGAAGCAAGCTGAAGCACGGCGAATTGCCGCGCCTCCGTAATTTCCGTATAAACTGTTATATTTCAATAGTTTAACTATCTTTGGCGGCTATTGACAGGACCCGGCCCGGCTTCTATTTTGGCGCCGGTTCAGCGAGGTCGGTATGGACTCGCCAAAATCGGTCGAAAATGAGGGTTGTCATGGGCGATGACAAAAAGACGTCGCCTGCTGATCTAGAGAGTTTCGATAAACGTCTGCAGCGTACAAAAGCGTCCATTCAGGAGCGCGACAAGCAGGCGTTCAATCAAGCCTCAGCCTACAGTTTCGGCTTTCGCCTTGCCACGGATCTCGTGGCCGGCATGTTGGCGGGGTTCGGTATAGGCTGGCTGCTGGACTACTGGCTGGGGACATCACCTTGGCTGTTGCTGATTTTCATCGTCCTGGGGATCAGCGCAGGCATCGCAAATGTCATTCGGGCAGCCAAATCGATTGAAGCGCAGCGTCATTTGGCGCATACCAGTGCGGACGGGGTGCCGCCGGTGGCGGACGACGACGACGACGACTAAAAAATACCAGCCAAAAAGGTTGGTAAGCGGATGGACAAAGAGAGCGGGAACCCATGGCGACCCAATCAGGCGAACCTGGCGGCGGCGAAGGCGGACTTGCCATCGACCCCATGCATCAGTTCGAAATCAAGCGGCTGATCAATCTGAAATTCGGTGGCCTTGATGCCTCCTTCACCAATGCAAGCTTGTGGATGGTTATCATTGTCGCTGCTGTAGCGTTGCTGCTGCTGTCCGGTTCGAGCAAGATGATCCCCGGCCGGCTGCAGTCAGTTGGCGAGCTGGCCTACGAGTTCATTGCCAACATGATGCGCGATATCCTGGGCGAATCCGGCCGCGCGTTCTTCCCGTTCGTGTTTACGCTGTTCATGTTCATCCTGGCGGCCAACATGCTCGGCATGATCCCCTATTCATTCACCGTCACCAGCCACATCATCGTCACCTTCGGGTTGGCGGCGACCGTGTTCCTCGGTGCGACCGTCATCGGCTTCATCAGACATGGCGCCGGTTATCTCAAACTTTTCGTGCCATCAGGCGTGCCGGTTGTGCTTTTGCCGCTCCTGGTGGTGATTGAAACGATCTCCTATTTCACCCGGCCGATCAGCCTGTCGGTGCGTTTGTTTGCCAACATGATGGCAGGACACACGATGCTCAAGGTGTTTGCCGGGTTCGTGGTGGCAATGGGCGTGCTGGGCGGCTGGATCCCGCTGGCGTTCATGGTTGCCCTGACCGGCCTCGAAATTCTGGTGGCGTTCCTGCAGGCCTACGTGTTTGCGGTGCTTACCTGCATCTACCTGAACGATGCCATCAACATGCATCACTAATCACTGAAACGACAAACCAACGACTTTTGAAGGAGTTAATCTCATGGAAGCAGAAGCTGCAAAACTGATCGGTGCGGGTCTTGCCGCAATCGCCCTTGCTGGTGCCGGTGTCGGCATTGGCCATATCTTTGGTAGTTATCTACAGGGCGCGCTGCGCAATCCTGCAGCGGCTCAAAGCCAGTTCCCGAACCTGCTGCTGGGCTTTGCGCTGGCAGAAGCAACCGGCCTGTTCGGCCTGGTTGTTGCGCTGATCATTCTGTTCGTATTCTAAGAACAGTTTAGTCTGCACGTAAGGCTTTAGGGCCTTCAGGGGGTTTTGGCCTGGAGGCCGGCGAACCTATAGGGTGGAAGACCAATGCCTCAATTGGAATTTTCGACGTTTTCGCCACAGCTGATCTGGCTGGTGATTACGTTTGTCGGGCTATACCTGCTGATGTCGCGGGTCGCACTGCCACGGATCGGCGGGGTGATCGAGCAGCGCCAGTCAAAGATTGCCGATGATATCGATGCCGCCCAAAGCCTGAAAAACGAGACCGACAAGGCGATTGCTGCCTACGAGCAGGCGCTGGCGGAAGCGCGCGCCAAGGCACATACAATCGCTCAGGAAACCCGCGATACGCTGAATGCTGAAGTTGAGGCGGAACGCGCCAAGGTTGATGCCGAGATTGCCGACAAGATCGCCAAAGCCGAAAGAACCATTGCCGCGACCAAGACTGCGGCAATGAAAGACGTCCGCCAGATTGCCGGCGATGTCGCCGGGGATATCGTCAGCCTGTTGACCGGCTCGAAAATCACCAAGGCCGCTGTGACCAAGGCCGTCGGCAAAGCGGCCGGCCAGTAAGGCAAAGGACCCCAATATCATGATGTCCACTCCTGAATTCTGGGTCGCCGTCAGCTTCATAATGTTTGTTGGTCTGGTGATTTACATGGGCGTTCCGGGC
>JABDJG010000141.1 GCA_013002595.1 Hyphomicrobiales bacterium
GGATACCGCCCGGTTTTCAAGACTGCCTGACGCACACAGCTGGCAAATCTGACACGCCCGTGAGGGATTGACCCTGAGGGCCCTCCTGCAGTCAAACAGAATTGCATGAAATTAATGAGTCCTGACCCTAGCACCGCGGGTTGATTTCACGGCTCGTGCTCTTTAGCTTGCCGTGACTATGTGATGCCGCAGGGACATCACATCACCCGTCGGGCTCGTCATGGCAGGACTTTGTTGAAGTTAGCATTCAAATCCGGTTCGCTTGAATTGAAAAAACTCGTCGGCCTTGCCGCTGCGGTGTTGGCGATGATGTTGCTGGTGCCTGGCACTGCGCGGGCCCAGGAAGTCACTTTCAAGACCGACGCCAGGTACGCGATTTTGATCGACTCGCGGTCCGGCAAGATATTCTTCGAAAAAGACTCCAATGAACTGATGGCGCCGGCCAGCATGAGCAAGATTATGACCATGCTGATGGTGTTTGAGCGTCTGCGCGACAAACGCATGAAGCTCAGTGACGAATTCACCATTAGCGAAAATGCCTGGCGGCGCGGCGGGGCCTCATCGGGGGGGTCCACCATGTACGCGGAACTGAATTCGCGGGTGAAGCTGGAAGATTTGATGCGCGGCGTCATCGTGCAATCGGCCAATGATGCCTGTATCGCCATAGCCGAAGGCATCGCAGGCTCGGAAGAGGCCTTTTCCGGGCTGATGACCAAGCGTGCCCGCGAACTGGGCCTGGTCAAATCGACGTTCAAGAACGCAACAGGCCTGCCCGACCCCGAACACCGCATGACGGCCTTTGAGCTGGCGACACTGGCACGTTATCTGATCGAGGTGTTCCCGGAATATTACAAGCTGTACAGCGAACGGGAATTCACCTGGAACAAGATCAGGCAATTCAACCGAAATCCGTTGCTGGCGAATTATCCCGGTGCGGACGGTATCAAGACCGGCTTCATCAGGGAGGCAGGGTACGGCCTGGTTGGATCCGCGGTGCGCGCCGGCAGGCGGCTGATCGTTGTTGTGAACGGCTTGGGATCCAAGTCCGCTCGTGGCCGCGAAGCGCAAAAACTGCTCGATTGGGGTTTCCGCAAGTTCCAACAGATCAGTCTCTTTGAACGGGATGCACAGGTCAGCCAGGCACGGGTCTGGGGCGGCAACAAATCGTGGGTGTCGCTGGTGGCGAAAGAGCCGGTCAACATGTTGCTGGCGCCGGAAGAGCGGGCGACTGCACGGGCGGAAATCGTTTACAAGGGGCCGTTGCGCGCGCCCGTGCGCAAAGGCCAACAGGTCGGTTTCATCCGTCTGAGCGTCGATGGTAAAACCGTTTCCCAGCAACCACTTTATACAGGTGGTGACATAGAAGTAAGCAATGAGATGTGGCGGCAAGCATTGGACAGCGTGACATTCATGCTGTTTGGAGGTTAAGGGCCAGCCATGGCGGGTAGGGGGCTTTTCATCACATTCGAGGGCGGCGAGGGGTCCGGTAAATCCACGCATGTGCGGATTCTCGACGATCGCCTGAAGGTCAACGGCTATGAAGTCGAGGTGACGCGCGAGCCGGGCGGCACGCCGGGCGCAGAAGAACTGCGCAAATTGTTGGTCACCGGCGATCCGCAGCGCTGGTCGGCGCAAGCGGAAGCCCTGTTGAACTTTGCCGCGCGTGACGATCATCTCATAAACATGATCAGGCCGGCGCTGGCAGAAGGTAAAACCGTCATTTGCGACCGGTTCATTGATTCCACCCGCGCCTACCAGGGCTACGCGGGCGGGTGCGACCTGACCCTGCTCGATGCGCTGGAGGCGAGTATTGTCGGCGACACGCGGCCCGATCTGACCCTGATCCTGGATGTAGACCCAAAAGAAGGCCTCAGGCGGGCCGATGAACGTCCCGATACCGGTGAAGACCGCTACGAGCGCAAGGGGCTGGAGTTTCACGTTCAATTGCGGGAAGCGTTCCATATGATTGCGCACCGCAATCGCGATCGTTGCGTCATCGTCGATACATCTGCGCCGCGAGATAAAGTCGCTGAAACAATCTGGCGGACAGTTGCGGCGCGCCTTTAAGAGCCTGACTCGAAAGTCCTGAGGTAGTTTGATTTTGCATAAATTGTCCAATGCCAAGGGTTTTTCCGCAGCCAAGGGTGGTGCCCTTGGCAAGGAAGAACCCGCCGGGAGTGGGCAATTTATGCAAAACCCGAAGGGCAGACTATATTTTGGCGCTTTTTGCCGAATTCCAGAGCCAAAGGGGTCGACCCTATGGCAGTGAAATTCAACAAAAATCACTCAAAATATGGTCCGTCAAACCACCTCAGGACTTTCGGGTCAGGCTCTAAGGCTGATAGCCAGATCGTGTCATGACCGATACGGCCGATCCCAGAGAAACACCGCATCACCCACGCCTGCGCAGCCCGCTGTATGGGCATGAGGGCGTTGAGAACAAATTGGTCTCGGCGTACAGGGCAGGGCGGCTGCATCATGCCTGGCTGCTGGCTGGTCCCAAGGGCATCGGCAAGGCAACACTCGCCTACCGGATCGCTCGCTATCTGCTGCGCTACCCCGATCCGGCATCTGCGCCCGACAGCATGGCTGTTAATGCGCAAGACGGCGTCTTCAAACGCGTTGCTGCGCGCGGGCATTCCGATCTACTGGTTGTCGAACGGTCTTTCGATGAAAAGTCCAAGCGGCTGAAAGGCGAGATCGGCGTTGCCGGAGCCCGGGCGGTCTCGCAGTTCTTTACCCGCACAGCAGGCGAGGGGGGCTGGCGCATCTGTATTGTCGATGCAGCCGATGAACTGAACACGGTGGCCGCCAACGCGATATTGAAAATTCTGGAGGAGCCACCCAAAAAGGCGTTGATCGTGCTGGTCACGCAACAGTCGCCGGGCCGGCTGTTGCCGACGATCCGCTCACGCTGCATCAAGCAGATCATGTCACCGCTCAGCGGCGACCTTGTTGGCCGCGTCCTGCGCGAGATCGAAGTGGACAGTGGACAGGATCACGACCTTCAGTCATTGGCCGATCTGGCAAGCGGCAGCCCGGGCAGGGCGCTTGAGCTGACCGGCACCGGCGCTGCCAAGCATCTGATGACCTTTGAACAGCTGGTATCGTCCAGGCCGCCATACGACCGCAGGCAGATGATGCGGCTGGCCGACCAGCTGTCGAGCCGCAATGAGCAATTGGGGTACGCCGCATTCTGCAATTTGCTGCGTGAATGGCTTATGCGGCGGGCAAGAACCGACGCCGGTCAGGCGATGACCGGCAATGCGGCCAGATGGGCCGAAATCTATCAGGACATCGACCGTTCCATTGAACAGGCAAATGTTCTAAACCTTGACCGCCGTTCCGTCATGCTCGAGGCGTTCAGGCAAATCGAGCACGCCGAACGCCATCAACTGCCTCTATGATTTCGAACGTAATTCATGCCAAAAAGGCGCAATAGCGCCCCTTTACTGATTCACCCAAAGCCCAAAAAACATGGCGAAAGAAAAGTTCTATATCACCACGGCCATTTCATATCCGAATGGGCCGCCGCACATCGGCCAGGCCTATGAGGCGCTGGCAACCGATGCGCTTGCCCGCTTCAAGGCGCTGGACGGGTATGATGTGTTCTTTTTGACCGGCACTGACGAGCACGGCCAGAAGATCCAGCAGACCGCCGCCAAGGAGGGAAAGACACCGGTCGAATTCGTTGAGGAAATGACGCCCAAGTTCCGCGAGATGGTGGCCGCGCTGAATTGCTCGAATGATGACTTCATCCGAACGACGGAGCCACGTCATTATGCTTCTGTCACCGAAATCTGGAAGCGCATGGTGGCCAATGGCGATATCTACCTCGATAAATACGCCGGCTGGTATTCGGTGCGCGATGAAGCCTTTTACGTCGAAAAGGAACTGGAAGACCGGGATGGCGTCAAGACATCCATCAAGACCGGAACACCGGTCGAGTGGGTGGAAGAGGAGAGCTATTTCTTCCGCCTGTCGGCCTATCAGGACAAGTTGCTTGAGCTTTATACCTCACAGCCTGATTTCATCGGTCCGCCGGAGCGACGCAACGAAGTGATGAGTTTCGTCAAGGGCGGCTTGCAGGACCTGTCAGTCTCACGCACGACGTTTGACTGGGGCATTCCGGTGCCGGATGCGCCCGGGCATGTCATGTATGTCTGGGTCGATGCGCTGACCAATTACATCTCTGCAACCGGTTTTCCAAATCCTGATGCAGACAGGGCCGGGTTCTGGCCGGCCGATGTGCATATCATCGGCAAGGACATTATCCGGTTTCATGCCGTCTACTGGCCGGCCTTCTTGATGTCTGCCGGTCTGCCGCTGCCCAAACGCGTCTACGGGCACGGGTTTCTCTTCAACAAGGGAGAGAAAATGTCCAAGTCGGTTGGCAATGTCATCGATCCAGCCAGCCTGGTTGCGCAGTACGGTGTCGATCAGGTGCGGTATTTCTTCATGCGTGAAGTGCCGTTCGGCAAGGACGGCAATTACAGCCATGAGGCGATTGTCACCCGGATCAATGCCGATCTGGCCAATGACCTGGGCAACCTTGCGCAGCGCTCATTGTCGATGATTGCCAAGAACTGCGACGGCAAGGTGCCGGCATGTGGAGATCTGACTGATTCAGATCGCGAGATGCTGGCCATGGTCGATGGCCTGCTGGCAGAAATTCGTCCGCACCACGAGGTGCAGGCGCTCAACAAGGCGCTCGATGCCATCTGGCGGGTGATTGCCGAGGCCAACCGGTACTTTGCCGGCCAGGAGCCCTGGGCGCTGAAGAAAACCGACCCGGACCGCATGGCGACCGTCCTTTATGTGACGGCTGAAATCGTGCGTCAGGTGGCCATTCTGGTACAGCCTTACATGCCCGATAGCGGCGCCAGGCTGCTCGATCTGTTGTCCGTGCCTGATGAGCTGAGAGGCTTTGCCTCATTGGGTGCAGAACGCCGCCTTGAAACCGGCACCGAGATTCCGGCACCAAGCGGTGTTTTCCCGCGCTATGTCGAGGCCGAAAGCTGATTGCCTGACCCGATGACCTATCCGATCGTTGACAGCCATTGCCATCTCGATTTCGACGTTCTTTCGAACGACCTGCCGGGCGTTCTCGCCCGTGCGGCCGATGCCGGCGTGCACCTGATGGTGACGATCAGCACGCGGGTTGCCAGGTTCGACCAGATTCGCGCCATTGCCGAGGCCCATGAGCAGGTCTACTGCACCGTCGGCACGCATCCGCACAATGCTGCCGATGAGCCCGATGTGACGGCGGATATGCTGATTGAGCTGGCCCGGCATCCCAAGGTTGTCGGGATCGGCGAGGCCGGGCTTGATTATCACTACGACAACAGCCCGCGCGACCAGCAGGCGGCAAGCTTTCGGGTTCATATCGAAGCGGCCCGGCAAACCGGACTGCCGCTGGTGATCCACAGCCGGTCAGCGGAAGACGACACCGCAAGCATCCTGGAAGAAGAGATGGGGAAGGGGGCTTTCACACCCCTGCTCCATTGTTATTCCTCCAGGGTTGAACTTGCCGAACGCGGCCTCAAGATTGGCGCCTATGTTTCTTTCTCAGGCATCCTGACCTTCAATTCCGCCCAGGAAATCCGTGATGCAGCGGCGATCGTGCCGAACGACAGGCTGCTGGTTGAGACCGATGCGCCGTATCTGGCGCCGGTGCCGTTTCGCGGCCGGCCCAACCAACCGGCCTATACCGTCCACACGATGGAGCGCCTGGCTGAGGTCAAGGGGATGACGGCTGAGGCCATGGCGCAGGCCACTAGTGACAATTTCTTCAGGCTTTTCAGTAAAGTATCCAGGCCGGACATTTACTCCAAGGCTGTTGCATGACCTGTACGTTTACCATTCTGGGCTGTGGCTCATCTGGTGGTGTGCCGCGCATCGGCAATCTTTGGGGCGATTGCGATCCCAATAACCCCAAAAACCGGCGGCGGCGCTGCTCAGGG
>JABDJG010000175.1 GCA_013002595.1 Hyphomicrobiales bacterium
GTCCTTAAGAATAGCACTGTTAGCAGCCTCGAATGTGACGCCGGGCGTTGGCCCGATAAGCCCATCAAGGTCCAGCAGCAGATAGTTCCGCAGGTTCGATCCGTAAAAGATGATGTCAGCCTGTTGCACAGACAAAACCGGATAATCGTCGCCGACTTTGTGGTCAAGAAGATAGCGGTGCCCGTAGACCGGGATCAGCGCCGGCGCCGCCGCAACCAGCTCGGCAAGGCGTGCTGGAACCTGTGAGGCTTGCGGTTTGGTTCCCCAGCTCTTGGGCCACAGGTCATTGTGTTCGACATCGAACAACAGGCCATCAAGCGGATCTTTTAGCGCGCAGGTGAGTTCCTCGCTATCGCGTTGCCAGTCATAAAATGATGGTTCATCTTCGACTTCAACGAGCTCTTCCGACTCATCATCGGCCCACCCGACACTGTACATGCCCCGGTCCGGCGCATTGAGGATGGACAGAAAAGTGCGATAGGGCGGTGGAAAACGCACATCCCAACGCTCCTCGATGGCATCGATTTCATCTGCTGCAAGACCGGGCTGCCATTCGGTGCCGCTCCGCCATGAACGCCCCCCTGCGCCAGCCTCCTTGAATTCCTCGATTGGCGTCGTGCGATGTCTGGCCCAGGCCGCCTCTGTTTGCGACTTGAACCAGACGAGAAACGCGCCCAGATCGTCGGTAGTGTCATCTGCCATTATCGCCTCTTGCGATTGAAGTAGGTAATCCGCTCCAGTTGTACGCCTGCATCGCTGGTCATAACCACCGCGGTGCCTTGCATGTCGGTGCCGAGCACCTCCCACCATTCCCAATCGGTCAAAATGCCGTCCTTGTCCTCGCGCACCTCATGGGTCAGGCGCCAGTTGTTTTCACCGCCGGTGCGTTCGAGCCAACGCTGCATGTAGCCGGCAAGGCCGTCCTTTGGGACCGGCGCGGATTCGACCGGATCATCGAGCACGAAACCGTCGGCGGTTGTCTCCATGAGCTTGCCCACATCCTGTTCATACCAGCCCACGATATAGCGTGTGCGCAACTCGTGCCGTTTCGCCATCTGTCCCTCTACCACCACCGCATGCGGGCATCGGTAATCTTTTCCGCACCATCGCCGGTGACCAAAACGGTATCTTCGTAATCACCCGCATAGCCGTCCCGCATCAGCCATTTCTCGACGCAGATCACCATATTGGGCGCGATCTGTTTGGTAACGCCGGGTGCCAGCCACGGGTCGTCCCAGCCCAGCCCGATGCCATGGCCGAAGCCCTGGAAATTGCCGGTCTGGGCAAAGCCCAGATCGCGCTGCCGGTCACTGCCGGCCCGCATGACGTCCTCGCCGGTCGCGCCGGGCTTGACGGCAGCGATACCGGCCTCGACCACCGCAATGGTGCTTTCAAACACATCGACCTGCGCATTGGTGGCGCGCCCGATCGGCCGGCACCGCGCCAGATCGAAATAGTAGCCGTCCAGCACACCGGAAATTCCGGCACACAGGAACTCGCCATCGCGCAGTTCCTCGCCCGATCCCCAGGTCGGCAGCGCCGATTTGACGAACCGCGGTTCGGGGCCGCCCGCGCCCGACCGGATGAAGGCGTTGTAGAGAATGGCCCGGTTCGACACCAGGTGATCGAGGCATCTGGCCATGACATCGCCGTGGCTGAGACCGGCGCGGCCCGCCTCCATGGTCATCTCGATCGCCCGCGAGCCAAGCTCGGATGCTCGCCGCAGCAGCTCGATCTCGGCCGGGCTCTTGACCGCTTTCAGGTCGTTGAACGTGTCCTGCACGTCGACCAGTTCGAGGCCGGGGCAGGCATCGCTGATCTTGCGGTAGATGTTGGCCGGCATGGCATCAGCGCCGACAAGGCCGAGCCGGGCCTGCCCAAGCCCCATGGCCTGCAAGGTTTCGATGACAGCAGCCGGCACATGATCGGCAAACCGGATCCGCTCATCGGCGAGTCCGACATCCTGCCAGGCCGGCACATCGACGACCAGCCGCGCCTCACCATCCGGCGTCAAGACCATCAGCGCATGCGCCCGGCCCGACCAGTTGCCGGCGACGTCGGGGATATAGGGAAACTGGGTATAGAACCCGCACAGCCAGAAGATGTCGGCAAACCGGTCGAGTGTCCCGCCGCCGCGCGAACACACCAGCAGGCCGTCAAGCCCGGCGACTGCCGCCATTTCGCCGGCCCGCTGCCGGCGCGTTTCGTATTCTTGCGAAGTGACGGCCATTAGTATCCCGCCGCCCGGTCGACCTCGTTCATCAGCGGCTTGCCGTCCATCAGGCGTTTGTAGTTTTCAACCACATCGGGAACCAGGCTATCCAGGTGCCAGCCGGAGACATGCGGCGTTACCGTCACCTTCGGGTGCCGCCACAGCGGGCTGTCTTCCGGCAGCGGTTCTTCGCTCGCCACATCGAGCACTGCACCGCCGAGCCGGTCCGCATCGAGCGCTGCAATCAGATCATCTTCAACGATCAGGTCGCCGCGCCCGGCATTGATGATCACCGATCCTGGCTTCATATGCGTCAGCAATTCGGCATCGAACAGCCCCCTGGTTTGCGGCGTCGAGGGCAGGATGCTGGCGACATAGTCGCATTCGCCCAGCATGCCCGGCAGCGCATTGTCGCCAGCCCGGCAGTCAATCCCGTCGATCTGCCTGGGTGTCCGGCTCCAGCCGATCACGTTGAACTCAAGCCCGGCAAACATCTTTGCCGTACGCCCGCCGATATGGCCAAGCCCGAGAACCCCGACCGTGGTCTTGAGCGTTTCGCGCGGCTCTCTCTCGACCCATTGGCCCATCGCGGCATTTGCCTGGTGAAACAGCATGTTGCGCTGCTCGCGCAGCACGTAGGCAAGACAGAACTCGGCAATCTCGCGCGCCGGGGCGTCCGGCTTGAGCCGGGTCACCCGCACCGCCGGCTTGAGGTCGGGATCGGCCACGATCGCATCGACCCCGGCGCCGAGCTTTTGCACCAGTTGCAAATTCGGCAGGCCGGCCGCAACACCGGGGTAAAGCTTGATGCTGGCCAGCATCACCACCTTATCGGCGGCCGCTTCATCGAAGCTGCAGTATATCGGCACGCCGGGCAGATGCGGCGCCAGTTCATCGCGCAGGTCCTCCTCGCGCATCCAGTTCTCCTGGCGGATATCGAGCAACAGCGCCATCAGCCGATCGCCTCGCGCAAAGGCACCGACAGATAGACACCGAACTCCTTGCCGATATCGCAGCTGACGCGCGCATGCACCCGGCCCTGCCGGTCCAGAAAGCGCTGGTCGTCGTGCACCGGAAAGATGCCCTCATGCCAGATGTCGGGATGGATATAGAGCCCCCTGGAGCCATCGCACCAGAACGCCACCAAATTTTCCGGCCTCAGGTCATCGCCGGGCAGGGCGGCCGGGATGACGAACGGCTTGTTGTCGACTGGAAAGAACAACTGGCCGCCATCGGGATGATAGTTCATGTGCCACAACAGCACCTGATCGCGTGGCACGGTCTGCTGCTTGTCGGATGCGCGCTGCGGGTCCGTCGACCAGCCCAGCACATAATGTCCGCCGACCGCCTCGTTCGAACCGTACAGTACATCGCCGCGCCAGTTGCCGTGAAACGTGCCTTCGACCCAGCCTGCCTCATCGCCGGTATCGCTGTCGACCGGCCGCCAGCCCTGGGCCGGCCAGCGCACGATTTCGATCTCGAAGCCTTCCGGGTCATCGACCATCTGGCCATAGCCCTTGACGCTTTCATCGGTCGCCTCGATGAGCGGAACATCGACCCACTCGAGCGAGGGTTTTTCCGACGCTTCAAAAATGTAGACAGGTGCTGCCTGGTTCATGTGATCCTCCAAGATTTGCCCGATGGTTACACACCGCAAACAGCCTTGACCAGTTGCAAATGAAGCGGGGGTCGCGTTAGACAATGCCATGCCTCTCCAGAACCGCGTTACCCCCTTTGGCGAAATTGTTGCCACCCCTGCCCGGGGCACTTTTTTCGGCAACCGCGGCGGCCGCATTCATGACCCGGCAACAAAGACGCTGACCAGACGCCGTTGGGCCTCGCGCCAGTGGATCATCTGCGTACTTGAGTTCAAGGACCGCCAGCGTCAGGTCATGGGCGACAGTTATACCGAACTGTTTTTCCTTGATGAGGTCACCGCACTGGCGGCCGGCCACCGGCCGTGTTTCGAATGCCGCCGCGCTGCCGCCAATGCTTTCTTTGCCGCAAACCACGCGTTTAACGCCAGGTATTCCGGGTCGATGTTCGCGGATCGCCGGTTGCGGGCACCTGAGATGGACATGATCCTGCATATCGAACGTACCAGCACGGATGAACAGATGCCGTTGGTCCCGTCCGAGTGCCCGGACGGTACGATGTGTGAGCTGGACGGCGAGGCCTGGGCAGTGCGTGACGGCAGGTTGTTGCACTGGACACCGGCCGGGTACGACCGTGTCATCCCGATCAAAGGAATTGGCGGTCAAAGGGTTTTGACTCCGATGACAACTCTATGCACTTTGCAACACGGTTACGAACCCACCTGGCACGAAAGTGCCGATATGATCTGAGGGGATTTCTTTAATGAAGCTTTTGCGTTACGGCCCGGCGGGCCGCGAAAAACCCGGCCTGCTCGATGATGCCGGCAAAATCCGTGATCTGTCTGGCGTGATCGATGACATCACGCCCGATGTCCTGTCGCCCAAGAGCCTTGCCAGGCTGGCGCGGCTGAAATCCGACAAGCTGCCGCTGGTCAAAGGCAAGAAGCGCTTGGGTGTGCCGGTCACGGGATCGCAGAAGTTCGTCGCCATCGGCCTCAATTATTCCGATCACGCTAAGGAAACCAAGCTGAAGGAGCCTGATGAACCGATCGTCTTCACCAAGCACCTCAGCTGCCTCAACGGACCAAATGACGACGTGACCTTGCCCAAGGGCGCCAGGAAGGGCGATTGGGAAGTCGAGCTCGGTATCGTCATCGGCAGCCGCGCCAAGAACATCGCCAAGAAGGATGCGCTGTCTCATATTGCCGGCTATTGCATTGTCAACGATGTCTCCGAACGCCACTTCCAGGCAGAACGCTCCGGTCAGTGGGTCAAGGGCAAGTCCTACGATACCTTCGGCCCGGTCGGCCCCTGGCTGGTTACGGCCGATGAGGTCGGCAGCACCAGTCGCCTGAACTTGTGGACCGAGGTCAACGGCAAGCGCATGCAGGACGGCAACACCAGGAACATGATCTTTTCCGTTGCTCACATCGTCTGGTATGTCTCGAAGTTCTTCACCCTTGAACCCGGCGATCTCATTTGCACCGGCACCCCGCACGGCGTCGGCATGGGCATGAAGCCTCCGGTTTTTCTCAAACCGGGCGATGTCATGCATCTCGGCATTGATGGCCTCGGCACCCAGACGCAAAAAGTGGTCCGCGACAAGTAAGTTCAGAACCTGCTTCCCTCGGGCTTGACCCGAGGGCCCATCGAACCAAGGAACTTCATATTCCGATGGATCCTCGGGTCAATCCCGAGGACGGCACTCAAGAAGGTTCAATATAGGTGCTCTCACACAAAGTCGAAACCCCGCCTGCTGACAAC
>JABDJG010000181.1 GCA_013002595.1 Hyphomicrobiales bacterium
CATCAATTGCCTGTTGCAACGCTGCCGACTGGTCGCGCGGCAAATTTGGCTCCACGCCGAAATCAGTGGCACTATAGAGCCTGCCGGGTGCGGCTTCGGCCGTTGTGCTTGCCAGGCCAGCGGTAGAAATACCGGCGGCAGCGCCGAGAACTGTGCGTCTGTTCATCATGAGGTGGAATATGCAGGTTTCGTGCCAAGGCTTGCCTTCTTCTATCCCTCTTTCGCCGTTTTGCCGGTGGTCACAGATCCAACCCGAGCGCGCTGGTAATCTCGCTGACCGCCAGTGTCGGGGTCATCTCACCGGCGCGCACCGCGGCCTCAAGCTCGGGCAAGCGTGTCTTGAGCGCGGGATGGCGGGCAACGATCAGCCGCATGCGGTCTTCGAGCAACGCCCACATCCAGCCGACCTGCTGGGCGCTGCGTTTTTCCTCAATCGCGCCTACCTGGCGCATGGTTGCAAAGAACTCTTGCGTCGTTGCCCAGAATTCGTCGAGCCCGGTTTCCTTGAGCGCCGACAGGGCCAGCGCCCGCGGCCGCCACAGTGGATGGGCCGGGGTGAGAATATGCAGCGCGGCGCGGTATTCGCCAACCGCCTGTTCTGCGCGCTTGATGTTGTCGCCGTCTGCCTTGTTGACGACGATCAGATCGGCGATCTCTATGACGCCTTTCTTGATGCCCTGGAGCTCATCGCCGGCACCGGCAACCTGTAGCACGGCAAAGAAATCGACCATTGCCGCGACGGTGGTCTCGGACTGGCCGACGCCGACAGTCTCAACGATGATGATGTCATAGCCGGCCGCCTCGCACACCAGCATGGTCTCGCGGGTGCGCCGGGCAACGCCGCCGAGCGTTGCACCGGCCGGGGACGGGCGGATAAAGGCGTTCGGGTCGACCGACAAACGCGTCATACGGGTCTTGTCACCAAGGATCGAGCCGCCGGTACGCTGGCTGGTCGGATCGACGGCAAGGACGGCGACCTTGTGACCCTCGCCGGTCAACCGGCTGCCAATAGCATCGATAATCGTCGACTTGCCGGCACCGGGCACACCAGTCATGCCGATGCGCATTGCGTTGCCGGTATCGGGCAGCAAGGCATGTAGCAGGTCCTGGGCCGAGGCTTCATGATCAGCGCGTTTCGACTCGATCAGCGTGATCGCCCGGCCAAGTGCTGCTCGGTCGCCAGCCCGTACCAGATCTGCCAGCCTCGTCATGCCATCGTCGCTCATCATCGCCGGCGGGTGATAGCGCAATTTCGCAGCGCCGTCATTAGTAGGAACCGGCTGATATCGACGGTAACCCGCAGTTGGCGTTGATTTGGGTCAAGGCACGATCTGCCATTTTTGATGATTATCAGCTCGTTTTGAGAACCGCTGACATCCATGAACGTGGTGCTTATAGGTTTCGCACGACAGAAAATGGCATCGCCGGCGGCATAAGGAGCAGACCATTGAGCTCGCATTATCTAAGACCAAATTGCTCGCATTGCGTCTATTGGGCCGCCGATCAAACCGCGAACCCGCCAACAGCTGGGCACTGCCACCGATTTCCGCCTGGTATCTATGTCAATCCGCAAACCGGCACTGTTGTCCAAAAATTCCCGTCAACCGACCATCATCATTGGTGTGGCGAATGGTCTGATGATGACGGGCCCTTGTCGGACGCCGCCAAGAGATCAGTCATTGGCGCGGCTTCGAGCTAGAATGAACTCGAGTGCCCTGGCAAACAGCTCGCTCTTGTCGTCAGCCAGGACATCGACCGTCTCGAAGTGATCTGCGCCGGGTACGCCGATGCAGTCCATGCGCCGGCTGGTGTCCTTGAACCTGGCATGGAAATCGGTTGATTGCCGGTGCATGTCCGGCGGCTCGTTCAGACCATGCGCCAGCAGGAGCGGCGCATCGGATGCAGGATGCCGATAAATCGGGCTGACGGCACGCGCCTCATCCTTATCGAGACGCAACCCCGCGTTTTCCGAACAGTAAAGGATCGGTTCAAAGTCATATATGCCCGAGACCGCAACCGCCGAACTGATGAGATCGCGTGGCAGGTCATCTGCCTCCTTCGACCAGTCCGTGAACAACATCTCAACGGCCTGGTGGCCACCGGCGGAATGGCCCATGACATTGAAGTTGCCGCGATCGATGCCGAGGTCTTCGGCGTTGCGCCACAGCCATGATACCGCAAGCCTTGACTGCTCGGTGATCTCGCCGAGGCGCACGTCGGGACACATCTGATAGTTCATCAGCGCAACTGCAAAGCCGCGTTTGACGAAGGGCTCGGCAATGTAGCTGTAGATCGACTTGTCGCCGCGCTGCCAATAGCCTCCGTGAATATGAAGAATAAACCCAGCCGGGGCGTCACCGGCCGGGATCTGAGCCGGGAACAGATCCAATCTGTTGCGCTCGCGTGGTCCGTAGACGAGGTCCAGTTTGCCGTTGGCCGAGTCCACGAACTGCTTTGACCGCTCCAGCCAGCGCGGCATGTCGCTGGTTACATAGCCGGGCCGGGTACCGCGCAGAAAATACTGGGCTTCAAGTTCGTCTGCGGTGAGGCCTTTGTAGACTTGCATCTTGCCTGGTTTCCTTCATGGCACTGATCAAGGGGCTGTTGCTTGGTTGGCCGAGCTGCTTAAGTGCAACAATACACATTCCTTGAAGGATCAAAAATGCGTTTGGATGTCATCCGGCCAAGGAACTTGCCAGGGGCCACAGCGTGGCCATGAGGGGCGGGCAGAGCCCCAGGTTCCGGCCGCCGCCAGCACCATGAACAAATCCATCATAGGCGTCACATGGGGGCTGGCGTTCGTCGTGATCGAATCGATCCAGTTCGTTTATTTCGGCGGTCTATTCCAGCGGATGAACTCGTTTCAGTTCGGATTTCTGGTGTTTGGGATTGCCAGTATCGCGTTTATCGGCTGGACGGCACTCAAATCGCCTGACCAGTTGAAGGCTGCCTTGGTCCAGCCGGCAACATTGATCATCATCAACGTGCTGGCCTGTATCGCCGTTGCCGCCTTCTTGATGTCGGTGCAACTTATCGAGCCGGCGGTGTCCTACACGATCGGGGCCGGCACGATGCCGCTGACGGCCTATGTTGCCTACCGGCTCGGCGTCAACGAGGGCGAGGCGATGCGCAACCGGACGGAAGCGCTTGGCAACGTGTTGCTGTTTGCCAGTATTGCATTCCTGACGCTGGCGACAGTTGCCGGCTGGACCGGATTTGTCCGCGGCGGGCCGGCGGTTGCCGTTGCCGGCGTGTTGTGCGCCATCGCCGACGGGGTGGCGTTCACGGTTCTGCTGATCTATTGCCAACGGCTCAGCAAAGCCGGTGTCGGTGCCGGCGCCGTCTTCGGCCTGCGGTTTCCGCTTTATGTGCTGATGGTCGGCGGCATCGCGCTCATCGGCATCGATCAGCGGGCGCCGCTGGACTTCAGCGAGACCGCGTTCATCATCGCCATTGGCCTTGCCCTCACGGTGCCGCCGCTTTACGCGCTGCAAAAGGCGGTGGCATCCATCTCAACCATGACGATCAGCGTCATCAGCGCGCTCGGGCCGTTCGTCATATTCGTGCTGCAGATCATCGAAGGCCGGGTTGATTATTCGCAGGCCACGCTGGCCGGCCTGGCGCTCTATTTCACCGCTGCGCTGCTTGCCGCGTTTGCAGCGGTCCGGGCGACGGTTTCCCCGCCTGCGCGGGCGGCCACCGACCGGTGAAATTTCACCTTTATTGCTGCAGGTCGCGGCGGCACTTCACGAACTGAAAGCCGCTGCAGGCGTCCTGGGGGCATAATTCGCCGAAGGTCACGAGTTGCTCGCGTTTGGCCTGCCGATTTGACCGCAACGGCAGGTACGACATGGCATTGGTGTACCCGGCAATCTGGCACCAGGCATCGGCGGCCTTTTTACCACAGCCGGTGCCTGCAATTGTGCACAACTCCGGGCGCTCGGCATAGATGCTGTTGGCGAAATATGTTCGACTTTCGGACACTGCATTTGCGGCTACGCCGGGCAGTCCGACAGTCAACATTATCGCAAGTGCAAGCTGTTTTTGGCAGAATTTTGGGAATTTCATCGCCGTCATGCTCCAATTTAGGCCTGGTCCATTTGAACCAGCCGATCGCTATAACCTTGCGTCATGCAAAGATCGTGCAACTTTTACCCATGGGCCTGGAATATGCCGCTGGTGAGCGCGATTCTGCCGTTTGTATTCTTCACAAACCGGGCGCGTTTGGCGTAGATGGAAGCTGGAACCAATCCGGGAACCAATTCAGTTCGGGAGAACTGCCATGACCGAGATCAATCTGGACATGCTCAGCAAGGTCAAGGAGCCGGTGGAAACCGCGCGCGGCCTGCCGAATGAGTTTTATACCGATGCGGACGTGTTCGCGGCTGAAAAGCGGGTGGCGTTCGCTCAGACCTGGAGC
Source organism: Hyphomicrobiales bacterium (assembly GCA_013002595.1). GTDB lineage: Bacteria > Pseudomonadota > Alphaproteobacteria > Rhizobiales > Aestuariivirgaceae > JABDJG01. The sequence goes on from JABDJG010000181.1 coordinate 4,421, forward strand.
TGCGCCGGCTTCGGCAAGGACGTCGCGGCCAGGGGCGCTGCGGTGCCGGTTGAATTTCTCGGCCAGCCGCTGTTGATCGTACGCGATCAGGATATGAACATCCGGGTGTTCCAGAACGTGTGCCGGCACCGGGGCATGATCCTGGTAGCAGAGCCAACCACGCTGCGCGGGGTGATCCGATGCCCGTACCATTCCTGGTGCTATGACCTGAGCGGCGCGCTCAGGACC
>JABDJG010000236.1 GCA_013002595.1 Hyphomicrobiales bacterium
GCTTGACGCCAAATTCGTCGCCCAGCGCGATCCGAAAACGCTCATCAACTGGAGCGCCGAGGAACGCAAGAAACTGCGCGGCGTGGCACAAGAGGTTTGGGCCGACTGGGCCACCAAGAGCCCGATGGCCAAGAAGATCTACGACAGCCATATCGCATTCATGAAAAGTATTGGTCTGCTGTAAGCCGATCTGACTCGGCGAAAGAAACGCAAACTGAGCAGGGCGGCCTGGTCGAACGCCATGACCATCCCGCCCTGCTCATCTTCATTCAATTCGGACCTGGCTGGGTGACATGAAGCAACTTCCACTGGTCGACAGACTGAGCAGCCTCGTGGGCAGAAAAGTCTGCTGGTTGTTTTTGATCGCGGTGATTGTCAGTGTGTATGAAGTCGTATCGGACTTTGTATTCAATGCGCCTACAGTATGGGTGCACGACTTGACGATCATGCTGTGCTCGGCGTGCTTTTTGCTCGGTGGAGCATACGCCATGCAACGCCGCGAACACATCCGCATCACCGTTGTTTATGATTATTTTCCAGCGAACGTGAAGCGCTGGGTCGATGTCGTCAGCTTGGCACTTGCCCTGTTCTACCTGGCGCTACTGGCCTACTTTGCGACCGCAGCGGCAATTGAAAGCATCGGACTGGTTGAGCGAAGCGGGCGTGCCTGGGACTTCCCGATGCCCATGGTCGTGCGCATTTTCTTCAGTCTGGGTGCGATCCTGCTGACGGTCCAGATCGCATCACATTTGTTCGATCTCATCCGCGGGCGAGAAACTCCAAAGGCCGAAAGTACCCCTGACAGTACCGAAGGCCAGTAGTCATGGGGATTGAACTTCTTTCGCTACTGATGTTGGGCAGCCTTGCCCTGCTGCTCCTCATGGGCATGCCCATGGCATTTGCCCTGGGCCTGGTTGCAATCAGCTTTACGCTTGCATTGTTTGGCTTTGACGCGCTGCAGCTGGTTTACAGCCGCATTTACGGCTTTGTGAACACATATGTCCTGATTGCGGTGCCGATGTTCCTGTTGATGGCCACCATCATGGACAGGTCGGGGGTGGCCAAGGATCTGTACAATGCCATGAGTGTATGGGCGGGCGGCCTTCGCGGCGGCGTTGCCCATATGACCCTGATCGTGGCGGTACTCATGGCGGCCACGACAGGCATCATCGGTGGCGAGATCATTCTGCTTGGTCTGGTGGCGCTGCCGCAGATGCTGCGGCTCGGATACGACAAGAATCTCGCGATCGGTACGATTTGCGCGGGCGGATCGCTCGGAACAATGATCCCGCCATCCATCGTGTTGATCTTTTACGGCCTGACCGCGAATGTCGCGATCGGCGACCTGTTTCTGGCTGTCATTCTTCCCGGGCTCTTGATGGCGGTCATCTATGTTCTCTACATCGCGATCCGCTGCCGGATGAACCCGGAAATCGCACCTCCGTTGCCACTGGAGCAACGTCAAATACCGTTGTCGGAGAAGTTTGCACTACTTAAGCACCTGATTTTGCCAATGGGCATTGCCTTCGGTGTTCTGGCCAGCATTTATGCCGGCATCGCAGCCGTCTCCGAGGCCGCTTCGGTGGGCGTTGCAGGTGCGATGTTTGCCGCCTGGGTCAGAGGCCGGCTATCGTGGAATATGCTTCAGGAATCGCTCAAGCAAACCATGTCCGCATGCGGCTTGCTGTTGTGGCTGACGTTCGGCGCCACTGCATTGATCGGCATTTACAACCTGATGGGCGGTGTCCAGTTCATTAACAACATCATTGTTGGCCTGCCGTTTCCGCCGCTCGTTGTATTACTCATCATGATGGCCATCTTACTGGTGCTTGGATTCGTAATGGACTGGATTGGAATCCTGTTGCTGACCATGCCGATCTTTGTGCCCATTATCAAAACCCTGGGGTTCGATCCCGTGTGGTTTGGCATTCTGTTTTGCATGAACATGCAGATATCCTACCTGTCGCCGCCATTTGGTCCGGCAGCATTCTATCTGAAAGGCGTTGCGCCACCGGACATCAGTTTGCAGGACATTTACAAGGCGCTGTGGCCTTTCATGCTGTTGCAATTGCTGGCAATCGCAATTGTCATTGCCTTTCCCGAAATTGCGATGTGGCTACCCAATAGCGTCAATAATTAAACGTGCAAACTCCAACACATGACCTGAGGCAGTATCGCCATGAACCCGGCAAAGCGCAAACTCCTCGAGCGGATCGACGATAACCGCGATCAGCTGATCGCGTACCTGCGCGAGTTCATATCCCGGCCGAGCCCCAATCCGCCCGGCGATACTGTTGCCTGCGCTGACCATGTCCGCACCCTGCTCGATGCCCATGGCGCCGGCTACCGGGTCATCGCGCCGGAAAAGACCATGCCCAATATCATCGCCAGTTTCGAGGGCGCCAGGCCCGGCCGGCACCTCGCCCTCAACGGTCATATCGATGTCTTTCCCGCCGGCGATGGCGCCGGCTGGACGGTTGACCCGTGGGGTGCCGACCTGATCGACGGCAAGATTTACGGGCGCGGCGCCTGTGACATGAAGTCCGGCACCACCGCCTCGATATTCGCCTACCTCTACCTGCGCGAGATGCGCGATGAGCTGTGCGGCCGGGCGACCCTGTCGGTGGTCTCCGATGAAGAGACCTTCGGGCCCTGGGGCGCACGTTACCTGTTTGAACACCATCCGGAAATCATCGGCGATTGCTGCCTGAACGGCGAGCCGACCGGCCGCGAGATTTTCCGCTTCGGCGAGAAAGGTCCCTTGTGGCTGCGCTTCACCGTCAACACCCACGGTGCGCACGGCGCCTACGTCCACCGCTCAAAGAGCGCAACATCGATCGCGGCAAAGGTGATCGGCGAACTGGAGGCCCTGCAGGACCTCGATCCGCCGGCGGATGACAACATCTCATCGGCCCTTGACGGCATCGCATCGATTGTTGATCGCGCCTGGGGCGAGGGGGCAGCGCACAATGTCCGCCGCATCACCGTCAACCCCGGCCTGGTGACCGGCGGCGTCAAGGTCAACATGGTCGCCGCCCGGTGCAGCTTTGAGGTCGATATCCGCCTGCCGAACGGGTTTGACGTTGCCGAGATCCACCGCCGGGTGGACGAGATCTGCAGCCGGTTCCCGGAAGTTGCATGGGAGGAGATCCTCTACAACCCGCCGAACTGGTCACCGCCCGACAGCGAAATGTCCGGCTACGTGTGCGCCAACGCCAAGGCGGTGTCGGGCATCGAACCGGTGCCGGCGATCTCCCTGGGCTCAACCGATGCCCGGCTGTGGCGCTACCATGATGTGCCCGCCGTCGTCTTCGGGCCCTCGCCGATCGAGATGGGCGGCGTCGATGAATGTGTCGCCGTCGATGAGTTCCTCGACATGGTCAAGGTGCACGTGTGCTCGGCTTACGACTATCTCAGCCGCCCCGGGCCGGATCGACCGGTGACGACGCAAAGCTGACATCGGGTTGCCGCGCGCCGGCGCATTGCCACGACAGCCATATGTTGGCTAAGCTTCAACCGCTTTAGGGTCAGGACCGCGATCGGGATATCACGATGCCAACAGACGTTCAGCAATCAGGATCACGCAGCGCCCGGCCTGAATGGAACCA
>JABDJG010000243.1 GCA_013002595.1 Hyphomicrobiales bacterium
TCCTGACCGGCGCCTCGCGCGGCATCGGCCATGCCACGGTGAAGCGGTTCTCATCGGCCGGCTGGCGCGTCATCACCTGTTCGCGTCAGGCCTTCCCGGAGGATTGTCCCTGGGAGATGGGTGAAGAAGATCATATCCAGGTCGATCTGGCCGACCCGGCTGATGTGACCCGCGCGGTCGGCGAGATGCGCGAGCGTCTGAAAGCCCAGGACGGCCGCCTTGATGCTTTGGTCAACAATGCGGCGATCTCACCCAAGCTGCCCGGCGGCGGCCGCATGAACACGCTCGAGACCCCGATCGATGACTGGAAGACCGTCAGCCAGGTCAATTTTTATGCCCCGATCATGCTGGCCCGCGGCCTGATCGAGGAATTGAAGACCGCCAAGGGCTCGGTCGTCAATGTCACCTCGATCGTCGGCTCGCGCGTCCATCCCTTCGCTGGTGCGGCTTATGCAACCTCCAAGGCGGCGCTCGGCTCGCTGACACGTGAGATGGCGGCTGATTTCGGCCCCCATGGCGTGCGCGTCAATGCCATTTCGCCGGGCGAGATCGAGACCGCAATCCTGTCACCGGGCACCGAAAAGATCATTCCCAGTATCCCGCTGCGCCGTCTCGGTCAGCCCGAAGAGGTTGCCAAGGCGATCTATTTCCTGTGCACCGATGCCTCAAGCTACGTCAGCGGCGCCGAGTTGCACATCAACGGCGGCCAGCATGTCTGACAATGAAGCGCCGTCCACTGAGACGCTGATTGCCCAGGCGCTGCATTTCATCGACGAGGCGTCCGGCGCCGTCGTGCCGGCCTGGCAGCCTTCGACGACGTTTGCCCGCCGTGAAGATGCCGCGCTTTATGGCGATTACAGCTACAGCCGCTCCGGCAGCCCGACGGTTCATCATCTCGAACAGATGCTGGCCAAACTGGAGAGCGGCGCCGATGCCCGCATCTTCTCATCCGGTCTGGCCGCGATCACCTGTCTGATGGAAACACTCCCGACCGGTGCCCATGTTGTCGCTCCGCGCGTCATGTATCACGGCGCCAAGGACTGGCTGCACCGCCTGAAGGAAAAGCGTGGCCTCAAGGTCACCTTCTTCGATCAGAGCGACCCGGCAGGCCTTGCCGGTGCGATCCTGCCCGGCGAGACCAAGATAGTCTGGGTCGAAAGCCCGGCCAACCCGACCTGGGACGTCATCGACATTGCCGCTGCCGCCGAAACCGCCCATGCCGCCGGCGCTCTGATTGCCGTCGATGCGACCTGCGCCCCGCCGGTCCTGTGCCAGCCGCTCAAACTGGGCGCCGATCTGGTGTTCCATTCGGCGACCAAGTATCTCAACGGCCATTCCGATGTGACCGCCGGCGTTTTGATCACCAATGACGCCTCAACGCTCTGGAGCGAGATCGATCACCTGCGCACCTATATGGGCTCGATCCTGCCGCCGTTCGAAGGCTGGCTGTTGATCCGCGGCATGCGTACCGTCTTCCTGCGCGTTGAGCGGGCCTCAAAAAACGCCCTTGCCATCGCCCGGCATTTTGAGAACCACCCCGGGCTTGAAAGCGTGCTCTATCCAGGCCTTGTCTCGCATCCGGGCCACGAGATCGCTGTCCGCCAGATGCCTGGCGGTTTCGGCGGCATGCTGTCTTTGCTGGTAAACGGCAGCGTCGATGACGCCGCTGCCGTCATGAGCCGCCTCAAGGTCTTCGTACGGGCGACCTCGCTCGGCGGTGTCGAGAGTCTCGCAGAACACCGCTATCTGGTCGAGGGCGCCAATTCGGTCGTGCCGAAAAACCTGATCAGGCTGTCAGTTGGGATTGAGGCGGTGGATGACCTGATCGCCGATCTGGAGCAGGCGCTCGCGGAATAATGGCTGTAATCAAGCCGCCCGCAGATCTTCCTTGCTGACCCAGGCTTCGGTATCCTCAAGTGCCTTCTCGATCCGGTCGAAGAGCTCGTTGAGTTCGTCTTCCTGGATGATCAGCGGCGGGCAAATGCCGATCGCATCGACCATGGCGCGGACCATCAGGCCATGCTCCTGGGCGAATGCGGCCGTCTTGGCGCCGACCATCATCTTGGGATCGAACGGGCGCTTGGTCGCCTTGTCGGCCACCATCTCGAACGAGCCGAGCATGCCGCGACCACGGGTCTCGCCGACCAGCGGGTGATCGCCGAGCGCGGCCAGCCGCCGCTGGAACACTTCACCCAGCTGCGAAGCATGGCCGACGATGCCGTCGCGCTTGTAGATCTCGATGGTTTTCAGTGCCACTGCAGCGCCGACCGGGTGCGCGGTATAGGTATAGCCGTGCCCGAAGGTGCCGATCTTGCGGCTGGCATCGAGCATCGCCTGGTAGACATCTTCTTCGATGGTGATCGCACCGAGAGGGAAATAGGCTGATGTGATCGCCTTGGCCATCGAGACCGATGTCGGCTGCATGCCAAGCGTTTCGGTGCCGAACCATTTGCCGGTCCGCCCGAAGCCGCAGATCACCTCATCGGCAATGAAGCGCACATCATACTTGGCGAGCACAGCGTTGATCTTGGGGAAGTAGCTCTCCGGCGGCACCAGTACGCCACCCGCACCCATGATCGGCTCGGCGATGAACGCGGCAACCGTTTCCGGCCCCTCGCGCTGGATCATGTCGTCGAGATCCTTGGCCATCCGGTCGGTGAATTCGTCCTCCGTTTCGCCGGCCTCGGCCATCCGGTAATAGTGCGGGCACGAGGTGTGCAGGATATTCTGGATTGGCAGGTCGAAATCCATATGCACCGGCGGCAGGCCGGTCAGCGAACCTGAGGCCACGGTGACGCCGTGATAGCCTTTCTGGCGTGCGATGATCTTCTTCTTTTCCGGCTTGCCGCGGGCATTGTTGTAATACCAGGTCAGCTTGACCTGCATGTCGTTGGCCTCGGAACCCGAGCAGCAGAACAGGACCTTCGAGGCCTCGCACGGTACGATTTCTTTCAGCGTTTCAGCCAGCTCGATGGCAACATCGTTCGACTTGTGCGCAAAGATATGCGTGTACGACAGCCGCCGCATCTGGGCTGCCGCGGTCTCGACCAGCTCCTCGTTGCCGTAACCCAGCGACGTGCACCACAGACCGGCCAATCCCTCGATATATTGCTTGCCGTCATTGTCATAGACGTAGATCCCCTTACCTTCCTCGATGATCACCGGGCCGATCTCGCGGTGCTTGGCAAGGTTGGTGTAGGGATGAATGACGGTCTCGATATCGCGGACAGCCATGTTCGAGAGCTGGGCCATGTCTTTTCCTCTCTGGAGTAGTTGCCGGTGACTGTGCTACCGGAAGAAATATCTAGTCTTCTGCCTTAGTCTGCCTATGCGCCAGTTGCAAGCGGCACATCGACGAAAGAAACGAACATGACCGGTGACCTCATCAACAAAACCGCGTGCGAAATCGTCGATCTGCTGAAGACCGGTGACGTGACGCCGACCGACCTGCTCGATGCGCTTAAGAAAAGGATCGCCGAAGTCGATCCGGCAGTGAATGCGCTGCCGACATTGTGCTTTGACCGCGCCCGCGACCGGGCCAGCGTCGCAGAGACTGCTCTGCCCAGGGAGCGCGGACCTCTGGCCGGCATGCCGGTGCCGATCAAGGATCTGACCGAAGTCGCCGGCGTTCTGTCGACCATGGGCTCGCCGATCTTCAAGGACACCATTCCCGACACCTCCGACATTCTCGTCGAACATCTGGAGGCCAACGGCGCCATCATCTATGCCAAATCGAACACGCCCGAATTCGGTGCCGGCGCCAACACCTTCAATGAAGTATTCGGCGCCACGCTGAACCCGTGGAACACGTCGCGCTCGGCGGCCGGTTCATCGGGCGGTGCTGCGGCATCGCTTGCAACCGGCACGGCCTGGCTGGCGCACGGCTCGGACATGGGCGGCTCGTTGCGCAATCCGGCCAGCTTTTGCGGTGTCTGCGGCATGCGCCCGTCGCCGGGTCGCGTTGCAAGCTCCAAAGGCAGCAAGATCGACGGCAATCTTGGCCAGGAAGGCCCGATGGCCCGCAATGTCGAGGATCTGGCGCTGCTGTTCGATGCCATGGTTGGCGAGGTGCCGGGCGATCCCGTCGCCTTGCCGCGTGACGGCACGTCTTATCTCGGTGCCTCACGTTCGGGATGGAAGCCGACGAAAATTGCCGTCAGCCGCGATCTCGGCATCACCCCGGTCGACCCGGAGGTTGCCGATATCGTCGAGGCCGCAGCCCGCAAGTTTGAACAGGCCGGCATCATCGTTGAGCGAGCGCATCCTGATCTCGCCGAAGCGCATGAGTGCTTTCACAGCCTGCGCGCCCTGTCGTTCGCCACCGGCATGAAACCGCTGCTCGACGCGCACCGCGACCTGCTCAAACCCGAGGTTATCTGGAACATCGAACAGGGCCTTGAGCTGAGCGTCAATGATATCATCCGCGCCGAGCAGCAGCGTGCCGACATGTACCACCGCACCCTGGCGTTCTTTGAGACCTACGACCTCTTGTTGTGCCCGGCGACCATCGTCCCGCCGTTCCCGGTCGAGAACCGTTATGTCGAGGAATGCAACGGCCACAAGTTCGACAATTATGTCGAATGGCTCGCCATCGTCTATGCCATCACCAACGTGTGCTGCCCGGCGATCTCCATTCCGGCTGGCTTCACCCGGGAAAACCTGCCCGTTGGCATCCAGATGGTCGCCGCGCCGCGTGCAGACGCGCAACTGCTGGCCGGCGCCAAGCTGCTTGAAGACATGCTGGATATGGTTATAAAGACGCCGATTGAACCGCGGGCGGGCAGTTGAGCTGATCCATCAACGCCGCTAATGTCGTGCTCAAACAACAAACGGCAACAACTGCCGCGACCTTAAGGGGAGTTGGAATGCAGGGATTGATGCAGGATTGGCCATTGCTGGTCCATACCATTCTCGATCATGCCCGAAACTGGCATGGCGATCAGGAGATCGTGTCGCGCACAGTCGAAGGACCGATCCACCGGTGCACCTATACCGACCTCGATCGCCGGGCGCGCCAGATCGGCAGCGCGGCGCAAAACGAGCTCAAGATTGGCAAAGGCGATGTCATCGCCACCATGGCCTGGAACGGCTACAGGCATATGGAAATCTGGTATGGCCTGATGAGCATCGGCGCTGTTGTCCACACGCTCAATCCGCGTCTGTTCACCGATCAGCTGACCTACATTGTCAATCACGCCGAAGATCAGTGGGTGTTTCTCGATTTGACCTTCGTGCCGATCCTCGAAGGGGTCAAGGACCAGCTGCCCAAGGTCAAGGGCTACGTCATCATGACCGACAAGGCCCACATGCCGGCTGAAACGAGCCTGCCAAACGTCGTGTGCTACGAAGACCTGATAGATAAGGGCGATGCCGGTTTCCAATGGCCGAAGTTAGATGAAAACACTGCCTGCGGCATGTGTTACACGTCCGGCACCACCGGAAATCCCAAAGGCGTGATGTATTCGCATCGCTCCAACGTACTTCACGCAATGGTGTCCGGCGGCGGCGATGCACTGCCGCTTTCGAGCCGCGAGACCATCATGCCCGTGGTGCCCATGTTCCATGCCAATGCCTGGTCGATGGTATTTTCCGCCCCGATGGCCGGTGCCAAGATGGTGATGCCGGGCGCCCAGATGGATGGCGCCTCGATCTATGAACTGCTCGACAGCGAAGAAGTGTCGTTGACCCTGGCCGTGCCAACCATCTGGCTGATGCTGTTGCAGTATCTGGAGAAAAATCCGGATCTCAAACTCGCTGCGCTCAAGAATGTCGTCATCGGTGGCGCGGCCTGTCCAGAAGCGATGATGCGGGCTTTTGAGGACAACTACGATACCAATGTCATCCACGCCTGGGGTATGACCGAAATGAGCCCGCTCGGCTCGCTCGGCACCCGCAAGGGCGGACTGGACGATATGGACGCCGATACCTGGTGGCAGATCAAACTCAAGCAGGGCCGTCCGGCGTACTCGATCGAGATGAAGATTACCGACGATGACGGCAATGAACTGGCCCAGGACGGCGTACAGTTCGGCCGGCTGAAAGTGCGTGGGCCCTCAATCGCCAAATCCTATTTCAAGGGTGAAGGTGCTGATGTGTTCGACGATGAGGGCTGGTTCGATACCGGCGATGTCGCAACGATCGACGAGCATGGCTACATGCAGATCACCGACCGGTCAAAGGACGTCATCAAGTCCGGCGGTGAATGGATTTCATCGATCGATCTGGAAAACATCGCCATGGGCTGTCCCGGCGTTGCGGAGGCCGCGGCCATCGGCATGCCGCATCACAAATGGGACGAACGCCCGATGCTGGTCATCGTCCCGAAACCGGACGAAGAGGTCACCAAGGACCAGGTGCTGGCGCACCTCGATGGTAAGATCGTCAAATGGTGGACCCCGGACGATGTCGTCTTCACCGACGAAATCCCGCAC
>JABDJG010000251.1 GCA_013002595.1 Hyphomicrobiales bacterium
CCAAGGAAGAAGGTGGCCGTCATACGCCGTTCTTTGGCAACTACCGTCCGCAGTTTTACTTCCGCACGACGGATGTGACGGGTGTTGTAACGTTGCCCGAGGGCACCGAGATGGTGATGCCGGGTGACAATGTGAGCTTTGATGTTGATCTGATCGTGCCGATCGCGATGGAGGAAAAACTCCGCTTTGCGATCCGTGAAGGCGGCCGCACCGTTGGTGCAGGCGTTGTATCGAGCATCATCGAGTAATAGATAACAGGTGCAGGGGACATCTCTAATAAAAGTGTCCCTCGCGCCGTAACAGTCTGGAATAGGGGTGTAGCTCAGTTGGTAGAGCGGCGGTCTCCAAAACCGCAGGTCGGGGGTTCGAGACCCTCCGCCCCTGCCAGTCGGACCGGACAGCCTGAGATATGTAACTGCAAAGTGGGCACCTGATGAGGGTGCTGGAACAAGACAAGGCTTTATAGAAAAGCAATGGCCAAATCCAAGACCAACCCGTTTGAGTTCATCCAGCAGGTGCGTCAGGAAACCAACAAGGTAACCTGGCCGACCCGCAAGGAAACGATGATCACGACAATCATGGTGCTGATCATGGTGGCGTTTGCCTCGGTGTTCTTCCTGGGCGTCGATGCAGTGCTTCGGTGGGTGGTCAATCTGGTGCTCTACGGAACTTAAAGCGGCAATAAAGATTATGACAAAGCGCTGGTATATCGTTCACGCCTACTCGAACTTTGAGAAGAAGGTCGCCGAGTCCATCAAGGAACAGGCTGTTGCAACCGGTCTTGAAGACCATTTCGAAGAGGTGCTGGTGCCGACCGAGGAGGTCGTCGAAATGCGCCGCGGGCGCAAGGTGGCCAGCGAACGGCGGTTCTTTCCCGGTTATGTGCTGGTCAAGATGGACATGACGGATCAGGCCTATCACCTGATCAAGAACACACCGAAGGTGACGGGATTTCTGGGCACGGACAACAAGCCGATGCCGATATCGGAGGAAGAGGCGCTGCGGATCCTGCATCAGGTGCAGGAAGGTGTCGAGCGGCCACGTCCTTCGGTTGTTTACGAGATCGGCGAGCAGGTACGTGTCGCCGATGGACCTTTTGCATCCTTCAACGGGCTTGTTGAGGATGTTGATGAAGAGCGCGCCCGGTTGAAGGTGGCAGTGTCGATTTTCGGCCGTCCGACACCAGTCGAGCTCGAATTTGGCCAGGTGGAGAAGCTCTCCTAAGCGGAGGGATTTGAAACCGGTCTCACCGGTGGGAGGTTCAGCCAGTGTCGCCATGCACTGGAGATGGCCGGACCACCAAACTGACGACGCCCGTTTGAGGGCAGTGCAGAGGAAATTGAAATGGCAAAGAAGATTGCAGGTTATATCAAGCTGCAAGTGCCGGCAGGTCAGGCGAACCCTTCGCCGCCGATCGGCCCGGCGCTTGGTCAGCGTGGTGTGAATATCATGGAGTTCTGCAAGGCGTTCAACGCCGCCTCGCAGGCCGCCGAACAGGGGTCACCGATCCCGACAATGATCACGGTCTATCAGGACAAGTCGTTCACCTTCGAGATGAAGACGCCGCCGGCGTCGTACTTCTTGAAGAAGGCGGCAAAGCTCAACAAAGGCTCGTCGGAGCCCGGCCGTGAAGTCGCCGGAAAGGTAACGATGGCACAGGTGCGCGAGATCGCGGAAGCCAAGATGGTTGATCTCAATGCCCGCGACGTTGATCAGGCAGCAAAGATTATTGCCGGTTCGGCCCGCTCGATGGGCCTGGAAGTGGCAGGGTAACGGATATGGCAAAGCTAGGAAAACGGACGCTCAAGGCACGTGAAGGTATCGAAGCCGGCAAGGTCTACGACGTTGCAGAAGCCGTCAAGGCGATCAAGGAGCGGGCGACCGCCAAGTTCGACGAGACCGTGGAAGTGGCGATGAACCTGGGTGTTGACCCGCGCCATGCCGATCAGATGGTGCGCGGCGTGTGTAATCTGCCGAATGGCTCGGGACGTTCGGTCCGGGTTGCGGTGTTCGCCAAAGACGACAAGGCTGAAGAGGCCAAGGCTGCAGGCGCTGACGTGGTTGGCGCGGAAGATCTGGTTGAACAGGTCCAGAAGGGCCAGATCAACTTCGATCGCTGCATCGCATCACCCGACATGATGCCGCTGGTTGGCCGTCTCGGCAAGGTGCTGGGCCCGCGCGGCATGATGCCAAACCCGAAGGTCGGTACGGTGACGCCCGATGTCGCCGGCGCCGTCAAGGCGGCCAAGGGCGGCGCAGTCGAATTCAGAGTTGAAAAGGCCGGCATCATTCATGCCGGTGTCGGTAAGGCCAGCTTCAATGATGATGCCCTCATCGGCAACATCAAGGCTTTTGTCGATGCGGTCCTGAAAGCCAAGCCCACCGGTTCGAAGGGGACTTATGTGAAAAAAGTCTCGCTCAGCTCGACCATGGGTCCAGGCATTACGGTCGACGTCGCCAGCATGTCGGGTCAGACAGGCTGAGTTAACAAGGTTTCCGGTTGAATTCAGTGATTGGGTTCAACCGGTTGACCGCCAGCTTGAGCGTCTTTGTTCAAGGTGCCGGTTAAAGACCTGTCCGAGATTGCAGGCGCAAGGCCCGGTTGGCCCTGCTTAAACATGCAAGCCTGCATGAGATGGGTGTGAAAACAGATTGTTCCTGCAGGGTCAAACCTGCCGAAATGATCGGTTTGAACCTCATGTGATCCTTATCGGCCGAGTTGGCCGGCAAGGGGACAGGCAAGTGAGAGCTGCTGCGGTTAGCGCGTCTCACCTGCCGGTTAAACGGTTCGGTGTTCAGCGTTTCAGCCGTAGCGGTTGGTCCACCGGTCCGCATTGCCAGACGATCTGGCGGTCGGGCCAAAACGGAGAGAGCAAGTGGATAGAGCTGCAAAAACAAAGCTCGTTACGACGCTGAACCAGGTGTTTTCCAACGCCGGGGTTGTCGTTGTGACCCACAATCTGGGCTTGACTGTCTCGCAGATGAATGATCTGCGCGGCCGTATGGCAGAGGCCGGTGCTTCGGTGAAAGTCACCAAGAACCGTCTCACCAAGCTTGCTCTTGAAGGCACTGACGTTGCAGGGATCACGGATCTGTTTTCCGGTCCGACTGTTCTGATGTACTCAGACGATCCCGTCGCGGCACCGAAGATTGTCGCCGAATTCGCCAAGAAGAACGAAAAACTCGTCATTCTCGGTGGTTCACTCGGTACGACGACGCTCGATGTCGATGGCGTCAAGGCGCTTGCTGAGCTTCCGTCGCTTGACGAACTCAGAGCCAAGCTCGTGGGCATGATCAGCACACCTGCCACCCGTATCGCGGGTGTTCTGCAGGCACCGGCTGGCCAGCTTGCACGTGTTATGGGCGCCTATGCCTCCAAGGATGAAGCTGCCTAACAGGCCCAACTTGTAAACGTTGGTTCAAACTGATTGAAGAAAGAGAAGTAAAATGGCTGATTTAGAAAAAATTGCAGACGACCTTTCCGGTCTGACCGTGATGGAAGCTGCAGAACTTTCCAAGCTTCTGGAAGAAAAATGGGGCGTTTCGGCTGCTGCACCTGTCGCAGCTGCGGCTGCCGCTCCAGGTGCAGGCGGCGGTGAGGCTGCTGAAGAAAAGACCGAGTTCGATGTCGTGCTGGCATCGTTTGGCGAAAAGAAGATCGAGGTCATCAAGGAGGTGCGCGGCATCACCGGTCTTGGTCTGAAGGAAGCCAAGGACATGGTTGAGAGTGCGCCCAAGGCCGTCAAGGAAGGCGCTACCAAGGACGAAGCTGAAGAGATCAAAGCCAAGCTGGAAGCAGCTGGTGCAACTGTTGAGCTGAAGTAAACCTGACTACACAACGGATTGCCCGCGCCATCTCAGGTGCGGGCGGTCCTTACACAAGTTTCGTGCGTTGATGATGTTACGGACAATTTTGCGCTACCCGGCGAGCAGTGCCGGCGAGCTGGCAAAATTTGGAAGCGTTGCTCCAGACGCTTCCCTGACGAAGGAAAAAAGATGTCGCAGTCATTCATAGGTCGCAAGCGGGTTCGCAAGTTTTTCGGCAGCATTCAAGAAGTTGCCCAGATGCCGAACCTGATCGAGGTTCAAAAAGAATCCTACGATCAGTTTTTGCAGGTTCACGAGCCGGACGGCGGGCGCCTGAATGAAGGCTTGCAGGCGGTGTTCAAATCGGTGTTTCCGATTTCCGATTTCACCGGACAGGCAATGCTGGAATTCGTCAGCTATGAGTTCGAGCCACCTAAGTATGATGTCGAGGAGTGCCAGCAGCGTGGCATGACCTATTCGGCGCCACTGAAGGTGACGCTGCGCCTGATCGTGTTTGAAATCGACCCGGATACCGATGCCAAGTCGGTAAAAGACATCAAGGAGCAGGATGTCTACATGGGCGATATGCCGCTGATGACCAGCAACGGCACGTTCGTGGTCAACGGCACCGAGCGGGTGATCGTCTCGCAGATGCACCGCTCGCCCGGTGTGTTCTTTGACCACGACAAGGGCAAGACCCATTCCTCGGGCAAGCTCTTGTTTGCCGCCCGGATCATTCCCTACCGTGGCTCATGGCTCGATTTCGAGTTTGATGCCAAGGATATCATTCATGTTCGCATCGACCGTCGCCGCAAGCTGCCGGTGACGACGCTGCTGCATGGCCTGGGGCTCGACAGTGAAGAGATCCTGCATCACTTCTATGGCCTGGTGACATATACGCAGGCCAAGGAAGGCGGCTGGAAGACCCCGTTCGATGCCGAGCGTCTACGTGGCCAAAAGCCCAATGCCGACCTGATCGATGCCAAGACCAAGAAGGTCGTGGTCGAAGCCGGCAAGAAGATCACGCCGCGCCTTGCCCGCAAACTGGCTGAGGACGGTGTCAAGGATCTGCTGGTCGCCGACGAGCACCTTTACGGCCAATACCTGGCCGATGAGCTTGTCGACCCAAAAGCCGGCATCATTCATGGCGAAGCCGGCCAGGAGATCGATGAAAAGCTGCTTGAAGGCCTGAAAGAGGCCGGCCAGTCAAAGCTGCGGCTGCTTGATATCGATCACATCAACACCGGTGGCTACATCCGCAACACGCTGTCTGCCGACAAGGCTGAGAACTATCAGCAGGCGCTGCTGGAAATCTACCGGGTCATGCGTCCCGGTGAACCGCCGACCAAGGAAACCGCAGAAGCGCTGTTTCATGGACTGTTCTTTGATGATGAGCGTTACGATCTGTCGGCTGTCGGCCGGGTGAAGATGAACATGCGTCTGGAACTTGATGCACCGGACACCATGCGCACCCTGCGCAAGGAAGACATTCTGGCCGTCGTCAAGCATCTGGCTGAACTGCGCGACGGCAAGGGCGATATCGACGATATCGATCACCTCGGCAACCGCCGGGTGCGCTCGGTCGGCGAATTGATGGAAAATCAGTACCGTCTCGGCCTGGTACGCATGGAGCGTGCCATCAAGGAGCGGATGAGCTCTGTCGAAATCGACACGGTAATGCCGCAGGATCTGATCAACGCCAAGCCGGCGGCGGCCGCGGTGCGTGAATTCTTCGGCTCCTCGCAGCTGTCGCAGTTCATGGACCAGACCAATCCGTTGTCGGAAATTACCCACAAGCGCCGCCTGTCGGCACTTGGACCGGGTGGTCTGACGCGCGAGCGGGCCGGCTTTGAGGTGCGCGATGTGCATCCGACCCACTATGGCCGGATCTGCCCGATTGAGACGCCGGAAGGCCCGAATATCGGCCTGATCAACTCGCTGGCGACCTTTGCCAGGGTCAACAAGTATGGCTTCATTGAAACGCCTTACCGCAAGGTTGAAAAAGGCAAGGTGACCGATGAGGTCGAATACCTGTCGGCGATCGCTGAGTCCAAGCACTTTGTTGCCCAGGCCAACGTGGCGATCTCCAAGGACGGCAAGCTGACCGATGATCTGGTGACCTGCCGGCATCATGGCGATGTCATTGTTGTCACGCCGGACCGGGTCGATTATGTCGATGTCTCGCCGAAACAGCTTGTGTCTGTGGCTGCAGCGCTCATTCCGTTCCTTGAGAACGATGACGCCAACCGCGCCTTGATGGGCTCGAACATGCAACGCCAGGCCGTACCGCTGGTGCGCACCAATGCACCGTTGGTCGGTACCGGCATGGAAGCCGTTGTTGCCCGCGATTCCGGTGCGGCGATCACCGCCCGGCGTCCAGGTGTCATCGATCAGGTTGATGCCAAGCGTATCGTTATCCGGGCGACCGAGGAAACCGATCCGACGAAATCGGGCGTCGACATCTACACGCTGCAGAAGTTCCAGCGCTCGAACCAGAACACATGCATCAACCAGCGTCCGCTGGTGCGCATTGGTGACCGGGTTGTCGCCGGCGACATCATCGCAGACGGACCCTCGACCGATCTTGGTGATCTGGCGCTTGGCCAGAACGTGCTCGTCGCGTTCATGCCGTGGAACGGCTACAACTTCGAAGACTCGATCCTGTTGTCCGAGCGCATGGTGCGCGATGACGTGTTTACCTCGATCCATATCGAGGAATTCGACGTCATGGCACGCGACACCAAACTTGGGCCGGAGGAAATCACCCGCGATATTCCAAACGTCGGTGAAGAAGCGCTGAAGAATCTCGATGAGGCCGGTATCGTTTATATCGGTGCCGAAGTGAGCCCGGGCGACATTCTGGTCGGCAAAATTACGCCGAAGGGTGAAAGCCCGATGACACCGGAAGAAAAGCTCCTGCGGGCGATCTTCGGTGAAAAGGCATCCGATGTCCGCGACACCAGTCTGAAACTGCCGCCAGGTGTCACCGGGACGGTTGTTGAAGTGCGGGTGTTCAACCGGCATGGCATCGACAAGGATGAGCGTGCACTGGCCATCGAGCGTGAGGAGATCGAGCGTCTCGCCAAGGACAGGGACGACGAACTGGCAATCCTTGACCGTAACTCCTATGGCCGGCTTTCGGATTATCTGATCGGCAAGATTGCCGCCGGCGGTCCAAAGGGCCACAAGGTCGAGGGCAAGATTACCCAGACGATCCTGGAAGACATGCCACGGTCACAGTGGTGGAATATTGCACTTGGCAATGCCAAGGCGCTTGGCGAACTGGAAGCCATGCGTGCGCAGTACGAAGAGTCCAAGAAACGTCTTGAGGACCGGTTCCTCGACAAGGTCGAGAAACTGCAACGCGGCGATGAATTGCCGCCGGGCGTCATGAAGATGGTCAAGGTTTTTGTCGCCGTTAAGCGCAAGATCCAGCCGGGCGACAAGATGGCCGGCCGGCATGGCAACAAGGGTGTGGTGTCACGCATCGTGCCGGATGAAGACATGCCGTATCTCGAAGACGGCCAGCCGGTCGACATCGTGCTCAACCCGCTTGGCGTGCCGAGCCGCATGAATGTCGGTCAGATCCTGGAGACCCATCTGGGCATGGCCTGTGCCGGGCTTGGCAAGAAGATCGATGAGATGCTGGAGGTCTACCGCGAGAGCCAGAAGATCAAGCCTTTGAAAGATCAGATGACAAAGGTTTACGGCAAGGACGAGACGATTGCCTCGCTTGAGGACGATGCCTTGATCGAACTGGCCGGCAATCTGACCAACGGTGTACCGATCGCAACACCGGTGTTCGATGGCGCGCATGAGGAAGATATTGCTCACCTGCTGGAGGAGGCCGGCTTGAGGGCATCGGGTCAGGCAACGCTC
>JABDJG010000267.1 GCA_013002595.1 Hyphomicrobiales bacterium
ATACGAGGGTACCCTATGGGTGGTTGGGCGGGGGAGCGGGCCGGTGCCGATTGAACGCGACATGGGTCTAATTTCGCGCCTGCTCCAGCGCCTCGGGCGCGGCAGGGGTGAGCTGGACCGACTCGCCACACCCACAGGCAGACGTCTGGTTGGGGTTCTTGAAGACAAAGCCGCTTTTCAGCGTTTCGACCTCGTAATCCATCTCGGTGCCGAGCAGGAACAGGACGGCCTTGGCATCGATCAGCAGTTTGATGCCCTTATCCTCTACGACTTCGTCGAACTTTTCAGCCTCTTCAACCCAGTCCATGGTGTATTCCATGCCGGCGCAGCCGCCGTTCTTGACACCTATCCTGAGGCCGGCAATCGCCTCGTCCTTGGACGCCATGATCTCGCGCATGCGCTTGGCAGCTGCATCGGTGAGGGTCATCACGGTGGGCTTGGGTCGAACTGCGGTCATTTCAATTTCCTGATCTTTCTGGCTTGCTTACGCGGCACCATTCATATTTTACCACATGTTGAGGGCGACACGGGCCTCGTCTGACATACGGCTGATGTCCCATGGCGGATCGAACACCAGATTGGCGGTGCAGCTTTGTACACCCTCAACCGTTGACACGGCGTTTTCAACCCAGATCGGCATTTCACCGGCAACCGGACAACCCGGCGCGGTCAGGGTCATTTCGACCGACACATTGCGGTCGTCATCGACATCGATCTTGTAAATGAGGCCGAGCTCGTAGATATCGACCGGGATCTCGGGGTCATAGACCGTCTTGATCGCGGAGATCATGTCATCTGTCATGCGGGTCAGCTCATCGGCCGGAATGGCGCTTTCCTGGGCCGCAACTGCCGGCGCTGCGTGCTCACTGGAAATATCGGGCGCAGGTGCCGGCGCACATGACTGCTCGTCGGGTTTTCTGTCTTCGTCCATCACATCACCTTACATGAACATCTGCATCTTACATGAACATTTGCCGGGCTTTTTCAAGGGCCTCGGCCAAACGGTCGACGTCTTCAAACGTATTATACATGCCAAATGAGGCGCGGCATGTCGAGGTTACACCAAACCGGTGCAACAAGGGTTGGGCGCAATGGGTGCCGGCGCGCACTGCAACGCCATAACGGTCGATAATCGTTGATATATCGTGAGCATGGGCGCCTTCGAGCTCGAATGAGATGATGGCGGCCTTTTCCCTGGCCTGACCGATGATTTTCAGCGCGTTGATGCCGGAAAGACGCTCGTTGGCATAATCGAGCAATTGCAGCTCGTGGGCTGTGATGTTGGCCTGGCCGACCTGCATCATGTAGTCAAGCGAGGCACCAAGGCCAATGGCCTGGACAATTGCCGGCGTGCCGGCCTCGAACCGGTGCGGCGGCTCGGCATAGGTGACATTGTCCTCGAACACATCGAGGATCATCTCGCCACCCCCCTGATAGGGCGGCATCGCCGTCAAATGCTCAGGCTTGCCGTAGAGCACACCGATACCGGAGGGACCGTAGGTCTTGTGGCCGGTGAAAACGTAGAAATCGGCATCGAGCGCCTGGACATCGATATCAAGATGGACAGCGCCCTGGCTGCCATCGACCAGCACCGGGATACCGCGGGCGTGGGCCATGTCGATCACCTGTTTGATCGGCACGATGGTGCCGAGCGCATTGGAGACGTGGGTCATGGCGACCATTTTAGTGCGCTCGGTCAGCAGTTTTTCGAATTCATCGATGAGGAAGTTGCCGTCGTCATCGACCGGCGACCATTTGATCACCGCCCCTGCCCGCTCGCGGTGAAAATGCCACGGCACGATGTTGGAATGGTGCTCCATGATCGAGATGACGATCTCGTCGCCCTCACCGATGTGCATGCCGCCGAACGACTGGGCAACCAGGTTGATCGCCTCGGTGGCGTTGCGGGTAAAGATGATGTTGTCGGTCGAAGGCGCATTGAGGAACTTGCGCACGGTCTCGCGGGCGGCCTCGTAGTTGTCGGTCGCGGTGTTGGATAGGTAATGCAATCCGCGATGGACGTTGGCGTATTCATGCGCATAGGCATTGCGCACCGCATCGAGCATGGCCTGCGGTTTTTGCGCCGAGGCGCCATTGTCGAGATAGGTCAGCGGCTTGCCATAGACCTCGCGCGCCAGGATCGGAAAATCTGCACGAATGGCCTCGACGTCGTATATCAGCTGGGCTTGGTCCGGTTTGATGATTGTCTCAATCGTCATAGGAAATGAACTCCATGAGCGAGCCGTCGGGGTCGCGAAAATAAATGCTTTTACCAGTATCGCAGGCGCCTTCGCGTTCGACCGGGCCCAATTCGATTTCAATGCCGTGCTCTTTCAGGTGTGCAGCGGCCTCGGCAATCGGGCCGTGCCAGCGGAAACAGATGTCGCTGTTGCCGGGCATGACCGGGGTTTTGGCGACCGGGTGGCCGATCTGGTTGGGGCCGTGGCAGTTGAGCTGCTGGCTTCCAAAGCGGAAGGCATAGCCGTTGCCGCGCGGCACGGCGGTGGCACCGATCACATTGACATAGAAATCCCTTGCGACGTCCCAGTCGGAGACGTGTATGACGCAATGATCAATCGTGACCGGCATGACCGCTACCTTGCCGCGAGCCAGCTGTCGGCGAGGTCTTTGAGGACGTCGCGGACGGCTTCATTGTCAACGTCATCGAAGCTTTCGGCTACAAAGGCCGAGATCAGCATGGACTTTGCCTTTTTTTCGGGAATGCCACGGGCGCGCAGATAGAACAGCAGGTTCTCATCAAGATCGCCGGACGTTGCGCCGTGACCGCACACGACGTCGTCAGCGTAGATTTCCAACTCCGGCTTGGCATCGAACTCGGCCGTCGGTGACAGGAGTAATGCATGGCTCGACTGCTTGCCATCGGTTTTTTGGGCATCCTGGCGGACGATCACCTTGCCCTGGAAGATGCCGCGGGCTTCGTCGTCCATGACGCATTTGAAGAGCTCACGGCTGACGCAATTAGGCACCTTGTGGTCGACAACCAGGCGGGTGTCGTTGTGCTGTTTGCGGTTCAGCAAAAAGGCCCCGGAGACCGTCGCATCGGTGTGCTCGCCGTTGAAGGTAATGAACCCCTGCTGGCGGGTTGTGGCCGAACCCATGGTGAGCGTGAAGTCCTGCAATTTTGCCTCGGCGCCAAGATCGGCCTTGAGGTTCGACAGGTGATAGCTGGCAGCGCCCTCCATCTGCAGTTTGACGCGGTCGAGACGGGCGCCGTTGCCGAGGCGCACTTCGGTGACGGAATTGCTGACATAGGCATCATGGCCGCCCATGTGGGTTTCAAAGACGGTCGCAGAGGCGCCGTCTTCCAGCTCGATGACATTGCGGGTGGTAAAGGTTGCCTCCGCCCGGCTCGAGTTGATGAAGACCAGCTCGAGCGGGGCATCGGCGTTGCTGCCCGCCTTGATGCGGATGAAAGCGCCATCGGTGACATAGGCGCGGTTGAGGCCATCAATCGGATCGGCTGCGGTCTCGCCGATCGGCAAGGCAGACGAGGCCGTGCTCAGCGCTGTCACCTCGACATCACCGCTGGCCGGCAGCTGTGAACGGCCGGCATCGTATTCGCCGTTGACGAAGGTCAGGTGGCCACGGGCAATGTCCTTGAGCGGGCATTTTGCGGCCAGCGCATCGATATCACCGACCGCGCCACCCTTGGCCGGCGGGTAGGCCTTGCCGATCAGCTGGCGCAGGTCGGTCCACTTCCAGTCTTCCATGCGCCGGTGCGGCAGGCCGGTGACGGCAAAGGCGTCAAAGCCCTTCTGGCGTTCAGCGGCAAGCCAGTCGCCGCCGGCATCAAAGCCTTCCAGATAGGCCGTTTCGGCCGCGGTCTTTTGGGTTGCAATGGCCATCAGGCAGCCTCATCGGAATAGTTGGCGTAACCGTCTTTTTCCAGCTCTTGCGCCAGCTCCTTGCCGCCTGATTTGACGATGCGGCCCTTGGACAACACGTGCACATGATCCGGCACGATGTAATCGAGCAGGCGCTGATAATGGGTGATGACCACCATGGCGCGGTCGGGCGAGCGCAATGCATTGACGCCCTCGGCAACGACCCTCAGGGCATCGATATCAAGGCCGGAATCAGTCTCATCGAGAATGCAAAGGCTCGGCTCAAGCACGGCCATCTGAAGGATTTCCGCACGCTTTTTCTCACCGCCGGAAAAACCGACGTTGACCGGGCGCTTGAGCATATCCTGGTTCACTTTCAAGGTCTCGGCCCTGGACTTGACCAACCGCATGAAGTCAGGGGTCGACAGTTCGCCCTCACCGCGCGCCAGGCGCTGCGAGTTGAGCGCAACTTTCAGAAACTGCATGGTGGCAACGCCGGGAATCTCGATCGGATACTGAAAGGCAAGGAAGACACCTTCAGCGGCCCGTTCATCGGGCGCCATTTCGAGCAGGTCCTTGCCCATGTAGGTCACCGACCCGTCGGTGACTTCGTAGCCGTCCTTGCCAGCCAGCACATAGGACAGCGTTGACTTGCCCGAGCCGTTCGGCCCCATGATGGCATGCACCTCACCGGCATTAACGGTGAGATCAACGCCATTGAGGATCGCCTTGTTGTCTTCTTCCACAGAGACATGGAGGTTCTTGATTTCAAGCATTTATCTTCTCGTTCTTTCGTTTTCTTTACGTCATTGTGGCGAAAGCCGGAAACCAGCCACGCCAACTATCAGGTTGAATTCTTCGGTCCCGGCCTTCGCCGGGATGGCCCTCTTGCGGACTAGCCGACGCTACCCTCCAGGCTGATGCCGATGAGGCGCTGGGTTTCGGCCATGAACTCCATCGGGAGCTGCTGGATAACGTCGCGCACAAAGCCGTTGACGATCAGGGCGACCGCTTCTTCCTCGTTGAGGCCGCGGGCCTGGCAATAGAACATCTGGTCATCGGAGATCTTCGATGTCGTTGCCTCGTGTTCGAATTGGGCAGTCGATGTCTTGGCCTCGATATAGGGCACCGTGTGGGCACCGCATCTGTCGCCGATCAGCAAGCTGTCACACTGGGTGAAGTTGCGCGCGTTGGTGGCCTTCCGGTGCGCCGAGACAAGGCCGCGATAGGTGTTGTCGGAGCGCCCGGCGGCAATGCCCTTTGAGATGATGCGGCTCGATGAATTCTTGCCGAGGTGGATCATCTTGGTGCCTGAATCGACCTGCTGCTTGCCGTTGGAAATGGCGATTGAATAGAACTCGCCGCGCGAGTTGTCGCCGCGCAGGATGCAGCTGGGATATTTCCAGGTGATCGCCGAACCGGTCTCGACCTGGGTCCAGGAGACCTTGGAGTGATGGCCACGGCAGTCGGCCCGCTTGGTGACGAAGTTGTAGATGCCACCCTTACCTTCACTATCGCCCGGATACCAGTTCTGCACGGTCGAATACTTGATTTCGGCATCATCAAGCGCAACCAGTTCAACGACGGCGGCATGGAGCTGGTTCTCATCGCGCATCGGCGCGGTGCAACCTTCCAGGTAGCTGACATACGAGCCCTTGTCGGCAATGATCAGGGTGCGCTCGAACTGACCGGTGTTCTTTTCGTTGATGCGGAAATAGGTCGACAATTCCATCGGGCACCGCACACCCTCGGGGATGTAGACGAAGGATCCATCGGAAAACACCGCTGAATTGAGCGCGGCATAAAAGTTGTCGGCCTGCGGCACAACCGAGCCGAGGTATTTCTTGACCAGCTCGGGATGCTCGCGAACGGCTTCTGAAATCGGGCAGAATATGACGCCGGCCTTGGCAAGTTCTTCCTTGAACGTGGTGACAACCGAAACACTGTCGAAGACGGCATCAACGGCCACGCGGGCACCTTCAACACCGGCGAGCACTTCCTGCTCTTTCAGCGGGATGCCGAGCTTTTCATAAGTGCGCAGCAGTTCCGGATCGACTTCGTCGAGGCTTTTCGGGCCATCGCCCTGAACCTTTGGTGCGGCATAGTAATAAAGATCCTCAAAATCGATCTTGGGATAATCGACCTTGGCCCAGGTCGGCTCGGTCATCTGGCGCCAACGGGCATAGGCCTCAAGACGCCATTCCAGCATCCAATCGGGCTCGCCCTTCTTGGCCGAGATGAACTTGACGATATCCTCATTGAGACCCTTTGGCGCCAACTCGGATTCAAGCTCGGTCTCAAAGCCGTACTTGTACTTGTCGACCTCGATTTCGCGAACGCGTTCGATTGTTTCAACGTCTGCCACTTGCCTGCTCTCTTTCCTTTTAGTCTTCTGTCTCTAAAACGTAACTTGTGCTGCGTTGGTTCAGTGTCATGCTGCCGGGCGTGCCCGATGCCGCTCGATAAGGCGATGCCAGACGGCAATGAAGCGATCGACATCGTCTTGTGTCGTGGTCCAGCCAAGGCTGACCCGAATTGCGCATTGGGCGAGACCGGGTGCAATGCCCATGGCGGCGAGCACCGGCGATGCAGCGACCTTGCCGGACGAGCATGCCGAGCCTGAAGACACCGCGATGCCCTCCAGATCACCGGCGATCAAAGTTGTGTCAGCCGCCATGCCCTCGATGGCAAAGCAGCATGTGTTCGGCAACCGCTCCGCGCCATCGGCAAATACCGTCAAACCGGGCGCTTCGGCCTGCAATGCTGATTCAAGCCGGTCGCGCAACTGCTTGATATTGGGGTCCAATCGGCTGGCGACAGCGATCGCGGCGCCGAGACCGGCGATGGCGGCAACATTTTCAGTACCCGGCCGGCGGCGTAATTCCTGACCGCCGCCGTGGGTGGTTGCGGCAAGCTCCAGGCCTTCGCGTACGAGCAATGCGCCGGCGCCTTGCGGCCCGCCGAACTTGTGGCCGGTGACGGTGAGCATATCGATGCCCAGAAGAGGCCAGCGCACCGGTATCTTGCCGACGGCCTGTACCGCATCACAATGAACCAGGGCGCCGTGGCGACCTGCGATATCGGCGACCTCGGCGACCGGCTGAATGGCGCCGGTCTCGTTATTGGCCAGCATGACGCTGACGAGGCTGGTGCCCTCGGCTTGTCTCAAGGCCTGCCCCAGCGCCTCAAGGTCGATAACGCCGTTGCCGTCGGCCGGCACGGTCGCCACCGGCTTGCCGGTTGCCCTGGCTGCTTCTGCGACACACGGATGTTCAATTGCCGACAGGACCAGGCTGTCCACCGATGATCCCTTGATGGCAAGATTGTTGGCCTCGGTGCCGCCCGAGGTAAAAGTGATCATGTCGCGCTTGCAGCCCAGCGCCGCGGCAACCTGATCGCGAGCGGTCTCCAGGATGGCGCGGGCTTTGCGGCCTTCGGCATGGACCGATGAGGCGTTGGACGGGTTATCCAGCACAGCCAGCATCGCCTGCCGCGCCTCGGGGCGCAGCGGCGATGTCGCGTTGTGGTCGAGATATGTCCGCCGGCTTGTCATGATACATTGGTCATCGGGCTGGCCGGGTGGCTCTTGGCGCGGCGCACGCTGGCGGCAAGCGCCAGATTGCGCCGTTCAACGACATCGGCAAGCGTGATTGAGGCAAGAAAACCGTAGATCTGGCGGCCAAGCGCTGCCCAGAGTTCATGCGTGATGCATTTGTCGCCTCCAACGCAGCCCATGACGGCATCGCCATCCTGGCAGCGGGTGACCTGAAGCGGCTCGTCGACAGCAGATACGACGTCGGCAATCCAGATATCGCTGGCAGCGGTCGCCAGGCGATAACCACCGCCCGGGCCGCGCACGCTGTCCACAAGACCGGCCCGCTTGAGTTTGGCAAACAGCTGTTCAAGATAATCCTGGCTGATGTCCTGGCGTTCGGAAATCTCGGCCAGCGCGATGGGCTGTTCATGGACCCGGCAGGCAATGTCGGCCATCGCCATCACGGCATATCTGCCCTTGGTCGATAACTTCATGGCTGAAATCCTCCGTTCGCATCGAATCTTACCGATGCTCTTCAATCGCCCGTTGCCCGCATAAATGCTGACTTTTTAAGCACGTTGAAAAGACAACCCTTGCAATTTCCATTCGCTGTTGTGTATGAGGCGCGGTAGCTGAACTCACGCGCATCGCAAGGACACGTACTCTTGAACCGTTCTAAAGTACGGATATATAAAACCCGAGTACTGGAGTCAACTATTAGGCGATGCAGATTGCCGTTAATTGAGCACCTCTAAAACACACCAAACCCACATGCCGCCTGAGCGCGGTCTATGCGGGCAAGAATAAGGGCAGGTTCACCCCCAATGCCGGAAGTGATATTCAATGGTCCTGCAGGCCGTATCGAAGGCCGCTACCATCACAACAAAGAGACGAATTCGCCGATTGCCATCATCTTGCATCCGCATCCGCAATTCGGCGGCACGATGAACAATCCGATCGTTCATTCGCTGCACTACATGTTCATCGAACGCGGTTTTTCCGTGCTGCGGTTCAACTTCCGCGGCGTCGGGCGCAGCCAGGGCCTGTTCGACAACGGCGCCGGCGAATTGTCAGATGCTGCAGCGGCGCTCGACTGGATGCAGTCGTTCAACCGTGAGGCGCAAATCTGCTGGATTGCCGGCATTTCGTTCGGCGCCTGGATTTCCATGCAGCTGTTGATGCGGCGTCCGGAAATCAGCGGTTTCATGTCGATCGCCCCCTTGGCCAAGCACTACGACTTTTCATTCCTGGCGCCGTGCCCGGCATCCGGCCTGTTCGTCAATGGCGACCTTGATACCGTCACGCCGGCTGAATCGGTGAACGCATTGGTGGCCAAGCTGAAAACCCAGAAAGGCATCACCATCGATCACCAGCAGATGCCCGAGGCCAATCACTTCTTCACCGATCGTATCGAGGAGCTGACCGAAATCTGCGGGACGTATCTGGACAAGCGGCTCAAGGCCGACAGTTAGACAGCTAGAGCTGTTCTCTGGCGCCATTGGCGGAAAACCTGATGCCGCCGGTTGACGGTTCCGGCACGCCCGTCGTTGTCGGGTAGGTCAACGGCAACTGTTTCATGCTGCGGACCGCCATATAGGCCCAGGCTTCGGCCTCGATCGCATCGCCGTTGCAACCGATCGCTTCGGCCGGCACGACCGGCGTTTCGGCATACCAGGCGAGCAGTTCCATCAGGTACCGATTGCGCCGTCCGCCGCCACAAATGACCCAGGTCTGTGGCGGCTCGTGGAACCAGGCAGCAGCATGGATTATCGATGA
This sequence comes from Hyphomicrobiales bacterium, assembly GCA_013002595.1. Classification (GTDB taxonomy): domain Bacteria; phylum Pseudomonadota; class Alphaproteobacteria; order Rhizobiales; family Aestuariivirgaceae; genus JABDJG01. The sequence goes on from JABDJG010000267.1 coordinate 9,157, forward strand.
AGCGGTAAAATGCGCCAGCGTGGCTGCGCCATCGGCCGGACTGAGACCGGCAACGGGGTCCAGCGTAAAATCACTGCGGTCGAGTGACTTGGGCACCGGCAGATCGAAATAATCATGCGACAGACAATCATGCAGGACCTGCTCATTGAGTGTACCGGAGCGCGCCAGCGCGCCGTCAAGATCGACAGGCTTGTTCAGGTGCCGCATGGCCCAATCGTCCATCAGGGCATTGCCGGGGCCGGTATCGAAGGCCAGAAGATCACCATCGGCGGCGCCAACCGAGGTCACATTTGCCACACCTCCTATGTTGACGAACGCGGCCGGCAGCTCGGGAAGCCTCGATGCTATCGCGCGGTGATAGACCGGCGCCAGCGGCGCGCCCTGCCCGCCGGTAGCGACATCGGCCGCGCGCATATCGCAAACCACCGGAATCCCGCAGCGTTTTGCCAGCGCGGCACCATCGCCGATCTGGACGGTGAGCCGGCGTTCGGGCTGGTGAAACACAGTCTGGCCGTGAAACCCGATTATGTCGACATCTGAGCCGCTTGCGCCGATGTCCTGCATAAATCGATCAATCGCCTCAGCATGACGTTCGGTGATCATCTGTTCGGCCGAGGCCAGTTTGCCCGGGCGTTCGTCACGGTTGGACAACCCGGCAGCCTCAGCCATTGCCTGGCCCAGCAATTCGCGCTCGACCGGTTCATAAGGATAGCTGCGCGCCTCACCGTGTTCGAGCACCTGCTCGCCATCGGTGCGGACCGATGCGACATCAATGCCGTCCATTGACGTGCCGCTCATCAGACCAATTGCATGCAGAAGGTTTGTCACGCTGGGTTCTCGTGTTAAGAGCCGTTCCGCAAACTGACATGAGTGGCCGACAATGAGCAAGTTTCAATCCGACTTTTTGCGTGTTCTTGATGAGCGTGGGTTCATCCAGGATGTGTCGCATCCTGAAGAGCTCGATGCCGCCGCCAAGGCCGGCGCGATTACGGCTTATATCGGCTTTGACTGCACCGCATCGAGCCTGCATGCGGGCTCTTTGGTGCAGATCATGATGTTGTACTGGCTGCAGCAGACCGGACACCGGGTCATTGCGCTGATGGGCGGCGGCACCACCCGGGTCGGCGACCCGTCGGGCAAGGATGAATCGCGCAAGCTGCTGAACGATGAACAGATCGCGGCAAATATGGCGAGCATCCAGAAAGTGTTCTCCAGATTCGTGACGTTCGGCGATGGTGCGAGCGATGCCGTGATGGCCAACAACGCCGACTGGCTGGACAAGCTCAATTACATCGATTTTTTGCGCGATTACGGCCCGCATTTCACGATCAACCGGATGTTGAGCTTCGATTCGGTCAAATTGCGGCTGGAGCGTGAGCAACCGCTGACATTTCTTGAGTTCAACTACATGATCCTGCAGGCCTATGACTTCGTCGAGCTGCACCGGCGCTATGGCTGCGTACTGCAAATGGGCGGCTCCGATCAGTGGGGCAACATCGTCAACGGGCTTGAATTGGGCCGGCGGGTCGATGGCGCTCAGTTGTACGGTTTGACGACCCCGCTCTTGACCACGTCTTCGGGCGCCAAGATGGGCAAGACGGCGGATGGCGCGGTCTGGCTGAATGAAGACCTGTTGAGCCCTTATGAGTACTGGCAGTACTGGCGCAATGCCGAAGATGCCGATATCGGGCGGTTCATGAAACTGTTCACGGCCATGCCGCTCGATGAGATCGCCAGGCTTGAGGCGCTTGAAGGCGCAGAGCGCAACGAGGCCAAGAAGATACTGGCGACAGAGGCAACGGCCATGCTGCATGGCCGGGCAGCAGCGAACGAGGCCGCCGACACGGCGCGCAAGACCTTCGAGCAAGGCACGATTGGCGACAGCCTGCCGACATTCGATGTCCTGGCCGGCGAACTACAGGACGGGTTCGGCATTCTGGCAGCGCTCGTGCGCGCCGGCCTTGCCAGCTCGAACAGCGAGGCGCGGCGGTCAATCAAGGGCGGTGCCATCCGGCTCAACGATACCCCGGTGACCGACGAGAAATCCATGATCGGCACCGGAGACGTCGGTCCGGATAATGTCATCAAGCTGTCGATGGGCAGAAAACGTCACGCGCTGTTGCGGCCGGTTGGCAAGTGATACCCGCTTACTGATCTCTCCTTGCGGCAGGTAACTTTTCCTTCTTCTTTTCCGGTGTGCCGTCTGGAGCGACACCACCGCCTCCGGTACTTAGAATCTCTCCGAGAATCCCTGGTGTGAGGACAGACACCGGGTCGACCCTAAACCTTGGCTTGCTCATGGTGCCGCGCAGCGCGAAGTTCATGGCGAACAGTCCCTGGCCGCGCGGCGACAAAATCTGCCCGATGATCGGAAACTCGCCGAAAATGGAGTTGATGCCAGGGGCCGGCGTTATCGTGCCGCTGATGTCCATTCCCCCATTCTTTTTCCAGATTATTCCACCAGCAGCAGCGCCAACATCAATGCCCTGCATTCTTGCATCTCCAATCAGGACCTGATGCTCGGTGGTAGAGAACGGGATCACCAGACTGGTGAACTGCAACGCCTTCTTGCGCGGACCGGCCTTTTGTTTGCGCTTCTTGATGTTGCCGATCGCCGATTCATTAAGGACCAAAAAATTGCGAACGACCAGTTGTCCTTTCTGAATGCCGGTTCTGGGCGCAGGATGGAGCTTGGCCTGAAAGTCGATGGAACCGCCTGATATCTTGGAATACAGGTTCGCGGCCCTGAGCGCACCGCCGGCATCATTGCCCACAACGCGCATTTCTCTAACGCCGCCTGTTCCTGGCGATACCCGCATGGTGATCGGCGCCCCGTTGAGGAAGCGGCCCTGGAGATTGGCCTGCTGCACCACGCCACCGATGATCTGAAGCTGACCGGTCAGATTGGTGATGATCTCGCCGCGGTTTGCGTGAACCCGCGCAACGGACGTTTCGATGGCCAGAGGAACACGGGTCACATCGCCGGCGCCGGGACCGCCGGATGCCGAAAACATCGAATTGATCAGCGGGCGGGCATCAAAGGCTTTGCCGGTGATCGCCAGGGCCAGATTGTCGTTTCGCCGCTTGAGCGCAATGGCAAAATGATTGAGCTTGTTCAACAGGACATCGGAAAACGTCGCCTCAAGCACATCGCCGCCAGCGCCTATCGTCAGATTACCGGCAATCTTGAGTCCCTGCCCGGTGATCTTCAGGTTGTTGATTTGGGTCTTTCCGGCATCGGACAGATCGACATCAAGCACCGCCTTTGTTTTCTGGCCGGCAGGACGCGACCACTTGATCGCATCGAGCCGAAGCGCAGCCTTGGTCAAATCCGCCGTCACGTTGAGCTTGGAAACATCCTGGCCCCTGGTTTCGGCCTTCATCTTGACGCTGACCGGGCCGGTCAAATAGCTGGACAGATCGATCCCAAGCGTGCGGCGGCGTTTGTCGTTCAAAACAGCCTCGGCAGCGATGGCATCAAGATCCGCCCCGTTCTTGGCAAACGTGCGGGTCCACCCGAGCTTGACGGGAATGCCCTTAATATTGACCGGGCCGGTGGCTGAAACTTCGCCGTCGCCGAACTTCAGGCTCAGTTTGCCGGAGTCAATATCAAGACCACCGAATGCCTTCTTAAACGAGACGCCGGACAACTTTGCACCTGCTGTGATCTTGACCAGGTCGGGGCGCATGTTCTTTTGCAGCGGCAGGTCAAATCGGATGTCGAGATCGGTGTCGCCTTTGATACGGCCCGGGTCAAACCCGCTTTCCTTCACCAGCCCCAATGGCTTTTGATCAAGCAGTTCCATGAAACCGCGCACGGGGCCGCGCCCCTTCACCTTGATGACCGTCGGGGTCAGCGGCGGCGCCAGATCGGTTGCATCCATCGTGCCCCTGACGAACTTCAGCTTGCCGCCGGATGGCAGCGTGACGGTGCCGTCGGCAAGTTCCAGATGGAAATCGTTACCGGTGATCGAACCGGAGCCGGCAGCGCCGGTTATCGCCGGCAATTCGCCGAAATACTTGGTGGTCACGTTGGCCACCTTGAACTTCAGGTCGATCATCTCGTTGGGAATAGCCACCTTGTCGCGGATCGCAGCGACCAGGACCTTGCCGGGTAAAGCCAGCTGGAAGGTGCCGTCTGTGATATCGGCAGAGACCAGGTTCTCAAGCAGCCAGGTGCGGACACTGGGCGCCACCACAGGTGGCCAAACATCTTTCACCACGTCCATGGACAGGTCCCTGATACGGCCGGCCAAATACATACCGACTGCGTTGTCGTCGCCGACAAAGCGCCCGCGGATGCGCACGCCTGAATTGCCCTTCATCAAGATCAGGTCATCAACCTGGACGTCGGCCTTGTCGACACCTGCCACGCCACGAAACTCGATACGATCCAGCGTGACCGCCTGGTTTGCGGTCTGCGAGGAGCCTACGTATTGATTAGCGACTTTTAGATCGATACCGAATGCGGTCAGACGGCCATCTTCGGTACGTTTTGGCTGGATGCGGCCTTGCAGGTCGCTGCGCATGCCTTCGATGAATATTGCCGAGTTGGCTATGACGAAATCGCCGGTCTCAGGTTCATAATCAAAGCGCAGCAAACCCTCGTCGATCAGGATCGGCTTGGAAATGTACTGGGGGAAGTCCAGCCGACCCTTTGCCGTGGACAACTCGGCGCTGGCCCTGGTCATGACGCCTTGCTCGGTAATCTCGACTTCGACATGGCCGGACAGCGGCAGCTTGACCTGCGTCAGCCGGTTAAGGGCGAAAATGTCATCGGCAATATCTGCCACAACGAGTTCGAACACGCGGGCGCTAACCGTAAATGCCCTGTTGGCGCGGCGATAGGTGACAACGACCTCGCTGCGCCACGGCTTGTCACCGCTGGCAATGGCGGCATCGACAAATACCGCAAATCCGTATGTTGCCCGCTTGAACACCAGATTGGACCGTGGTGCGTACCAAACCGCATTGTTGGCTTCGTCGAAAAGCGAAATGGAAGCCTGAGAGACCACAATGGCCTCTATGCCCGACAGTGTGCTTTGGCCGGGATTGTCGGACAGAATCTCGTCATTGATCAATTCGAGCAATTTCACGCCATCGACGGCTGGTATCTGTCGGGCGGACGTCGAAGAGCCAGCTGAGCCGCTATCGGATTTTCCCGATGCATTCGGTCCAGGCGGGGTTTGCGTTTCGCCAAACCCCAACCTGAAGGTGCCATCAACCTTGCGGCGCACCAACAGGTTCGCACCGATCAGCTCGAGCCGGTTTGCGGCAATCGTGCCGGTCAACAGTTGACGGCCATCAACACCAACCGAAGCGCGCGGGGCACGGGCGATCAGATTTCCGTTGTTGTCATGCAAGGCAAGATCGCGAAGACGGAAGCGCGGCTGACCGCTCGTCTGGTCACGCTCAAGAATAAAATCGGAGATCGTGACCTTCATCCCGGCCATGTTGGCATTCATGGAATTCTGGATGGTGGGCGCAAGGAAGCTGAGCGGCAACGGCCCCTGGGACAGCCGCCACATGACACCAGCGAACGCCATAACGCCCATCGCGCCGACGACCAGCAATACGATGAGAATTTGTTTTCCAATTTGCCTGTGCAAATCGATTACCTTAACGCGACGGACAAGACGCAACGCACGTCTGATCCTCGACCGATCCCACGGTGCGATTCATCACCAACAACCAGTATAACAATTCGAATTTACAATTCGTAACGATTGTTCGTGCCGTCAGTTGACCAATTCAAAAAGGGCGCTCATAGATGGCCCTGATTTCATTCGAATTACCACAAAGATGATGCGCCCATGAAAACGACGAAACGATGGCGCAACTTGAGGAGCTTGTCATGGTCAATCGGCTCGAACCGGGTAAAACCGCTCCCGATTTCTCGCTGCCGGCAGACGGAGAACGTACACTTCGACTGCGCGACTATCGCGGGCGCAAGGTGGTGATCTTCTTTTATCCGCGCGACGACACCAGCGGCTGCACACGCGAAGCAAAGGATTTTTCCAGCCTCAAAGCGGACTTCAACGACTGTGAGACCAGTATCATTGGGATCTCGGCCGATTCGGTCGCGAGTCACGAAAAATTCAAGGCCAAACACGACCTCGGGGTCGATTTGGCATCCGATCAGGACACCGAAGTGCTGGTAGATTATGGCGTGTGGGTCGATAAAAACATGTACGGGCGCATCTTCAAGGGAATCGAACGAACCACCCTGCTTGTTGACCGCAAAGGCAGAATCTCTCGCATCTGGCGCAAGGTCAAGGTCGCAGGTCATGCCGAAGAGGTCCTGACAGCTGCTCAGAAGCTAGGCTAATGGCTTGAAACTGCTCGAAATATCGTGTTGTCCAGCAGCCCCGATATTGCACCAATTTGACACAAAGTTACCGCAATTGACGTTTACCCGGTGGGGAGATCGGGAGCATACAAATATCTGGGTTCTGGGAGGGGTATGCGACATAGTCGGAAACATTCTCGCAGGCAGCGCCGCAAGGGGTTCCTAGAGCGCATAAGCTTTGCGTTCCGTGAGCGGCAGATTTATCTGCGCAGCCAGGGCGAAGTGCAGTTCATTACGCTGCGGCCGTGGGTCCAGGTGACCAGTCTGGTGTGTATCATGGCGGGCCTGTTCTGGTTGGCCTTTGCCACCGTTAATGTGACCTTCAAGGATCAGCTGCTGGCGCTGAAAGAGCGCCGCCTCTATCAGGCCAGGCTTGACTATGAAGACCGCATTTCGGCGATGCGTACATCGATAGATCGACTCAACAACAAACTGCTGCTCAATCAGGGCGCTTATCTCGACAAGGTCGATGTCGTGCGCGAGGATTATGAACAGTTGCTGGAGCGCCACAAGCGCCTGGTCGAGTTCTTCCAACAGGGCTGGATGCCGGTACGGTCAGATGACCGTGGCGTCCAGGACCTTGAGCCAGACCCACAATCTCGTAGCGATGACAGCAGCCTGGACAGCTCTGGCAAAGGCAGCTTGAACAAGTGGTCCTACCGGCAAATCTTTGCAAAGGATTTCGTCAGAAAATCGCAAGCCGAGCAGCCGCTCAACGACCTGCGGTCACGGATGGCAAAGTTCGAAGATACGCAGGTTGCGCTTTTGGATGATGTCGTGCGGCAAAGTCAGAACAAAGTTAATGCGCTTTCAAAGGTTTATGCCCTGTTCAACATGAACGCAAAGCGGGTCGCGGCCAAGTCCAACTACACACCTGATGCGGTGGGTGGCCCATTCCTGTCATTGAGGGCGGACGATGTCGGGTCAAAGCGGATTGCCGACCGCATCAACACTGCGGCAAATAACCTTGTAACCGCAGAAAAGCTCAAGTTCGAGGTCAATAAGCTCCCGCTTCTCATACCGTTGGCCCGGTACAAACGTATCACCAGCAAGTACGGGATGAGACGCGATCCGTTCCGCCGGGTTATGGCCATGCATGCCGGGATTGACTTCAAGGCGCGATATGGGGCGCCGATCCTGGCGACGGCCCCTGGCGTCGTCATCAAGGCCGGCCGCGAGGGCGCCTACGGCAATTTGGTAGAAATCCGACATGACAACGGCTTTACCACGCGTTATGCTCACATGAGTGCAATCAAGGTCCGTTCCGGTGCCCGCGTCGCGCGCGGGACCGTGGTAGGCCTTCTTGGAAACACCGGGCGCAGCACTGGCGCCCATCTGCATTATGAAACCCGCCGGCACGGAAAATCCCTCAACCCGGCCCGTTTCTGGAAGGCCCGGAATGCTCTTCAAAAAATCTCGCAACCGTAAAAAGGATAAATCTGCAAACAATCCCAGCGTGCGGAGCGGGAGAGCAGGTCCTTCAATCATCACCAGCGATGTGGTGATCGAGGGCAATCTTTTGACCGGTGGCGAGCTGCAGGTTGACGGAACCGTGAATGGCAATATCCGCGCCCGCGCGGTGGTGATCGACGTCCAAGGCGTTGTGCACGGCGAGGTTGCGGCAGAAGACGTCTTCGTGCGTGGTCGCATCATCGGTCCCATTCGCGGCGTCAATGTAACGGTCGTGGCCGGCGGACACATCGAGGGCGATGTTGTCAACGAGAACATCGCGATTGAAAACGGTGCGTATGTCGACGGCAAGATCCATCATGCCGATGACCCGCTGTCAGATTATCCGGCTCACCAGTACGGCAATGCACCGCAAGAATATTCGTCAGATGTCGCTGAACTGGGCGTTTATGACGACAGCGGATACAGACCCATTGAACTGGCCTCACCGCGCCGGTCAGACGCAGCCGAATAGCTACTCGAGATCCGAGACCGCTTCACCTTCTGACCCGTGGACGCGGTGCGCCAGCGAGGCTTCCACAAACTGGTCAATGTCGCCATCTAGAACCGCGCTCGGATTGGTGCTCTCGACACCGGTGCGCAAATCCTTGACCAGCTGGTAGGGTTGCAACACGTAGGATCTGATTTGGTGACCCCAGCCGATATCGGTTTTTGACGCTGCCTGTTCGGCCGCGGCTTCTTCACGTTTTTGCAGCTCCTGCTCATAGAGCCGGGCGCGCAACATCGACCATGCTGTAGCGCGGTTCTTGTGCTGTGAGCGCTCGTTCTGGCACTGAACGACGATACCGGTCGGCTGATGCGTGATCCGCACTGCACTATCGGTGGTGTTGACGTGCTGACCACCGGCACCTGAGGCGCGATAGGTATCAATCCGGCAATCGCTTTCGTTGACCTCGACTTCGATGTTCTCATCGATAGAAGGATACACCCAGACCGAGGCGAACGATGTATGACGCCGGGCGTTCGAATCAAACGGTGATATTCGCACAAGGCGGTGAACGCCCGATTCGGTCTTGGCCCAACCGTAGGCGTTGTGTCCCTTGATCAGCAGAACGGCGGACTTCAATCCCGCCTCGTCACCCTGGTTCTCCTCCAGAATGTCGACCTTGAACTGGCGCCGCTCCGCCCAGCGGACGTACATGCGTGTCAACATGTTGCACCAGTCCTGGCTTTCCGTGCCGCCGGCACCGGCGTGCACTTCCAGATAGGCATCATTGCTGTCCGCCTCACCCGACAGGAGTGTTTCCAGTTCGAACTTGGCGGCTTCCTTGCCCAGCTTCTGGATAGCTGCCTCGGCCTCATCGACGATACTCTGATCGCCCTCTTCCTCGCCCAGTTCGATCAGCTCGATATTGTCAGCCAAGGTCTGTTCGATACGGCGCACGTTGGCAATGCGCCCGTCGAGATCATCGCGCTGTTGCATGACCTCACGCGCATTGGTGGTGTCATTCCACAGATCCGGGTCCTCGGCCTTGGCGTTGAGGTCGGCAAGCCGGGCTAGCGCGTTATCCCAGTCAAAGATGCCTCCTCAGCAGCGCGACTGACTGCTTGATGGCATCGGCAATATTGTTCATTTCCGCCCGCATGGCAGATCCTTCCGGATTTAGGTTCTGTGCTCAATAAAGGCCGCCGGTGCCCGTCGTCAAGCCACCTTCGATAACGGCACTGCTGCCACTGGCCGGACCAAGGTTCTCGCCGATCACGTAACCTTCTTCGGGCGGCTTTTCCCCGGGCTTGAATGCTTCCAGTATGACGTTTTCATCACCGTACGCCGCGCGCAGCCCGGTTTTGGGGTCGATCGGTATCAACTCCAGACCGGCCGGTGCACGGAACGGCGTCGCCGCCTTGTCCTTCAACGCCAGCTTCATGAAGTCGGCAACCACAGGTGCTGCCAGTTCGCCACCGGTTGCCCCCTTGCCCATCGGCTTGGGCCGGTCAAACCCGATGTAAACGCCGACCGCCAGATCGGGTGTAAATCCGACGAACCAGGCATCGCGCTCATCGTTGGACGTGCCGGTCTTGCCGGCAACCGGTTTGCCGACTGTCCTGAGAACCTTGCCGGTGCCGCGCTGAACCACGCCCTCCATCATCGAGGTGACCTGATAGGCCGTGTAAGGATTGACGACCTCTTCACGCACATCGAGAAGCTCAGGTTCGGCCTGGTTCTGCCAGCTGTCGGCAGAGCAGGCATCGCACTCGCGCTGATCGTGCTTGTACACCGTTTTGCCATAACGGTCCTGGACCCGGTCGATCAGGCTTGCGTCGATCTTCTTGCCGCCGTTGGCCAGCATTGAAAATGCTGTGGTCATGCGCATGAGTGTGGTCTCGCCGGCCCCCAGAGACATGGCGAGCACAGGCTTCATGTTGTCATAAATGCCGAGTTTTTCTGCCAGCGTCTTGACCTTGTTGATGCCCATGTCGTGGGCCAGCCGGACCGTCATCACATTGCGTGAACGCTCGATGCCAAGGCGCAGAGTCGACGGGCCGTAGAACTTTCCCGAGTAGTTCTTCGGCTTCCAGATCTCGCCGTTGCTCATTTCAATTTCGATCGGTGCGTCCATGACGACCGATGCCGGCGTATAACCACTGTCGAGCGCGGCGGCATAGACAATTGGTTTGATCGATGAACCCGGCTGCCGCTTGGCTTGCACGGCGCGGTTGAACTGGCTCTTTCCGTAACTGAAGCCGCCAACAAGCGCCAATACCCGGCCGGAATGGGGATCCATGGCAACCAACGCGCCTTCAATTGCCGGCATCTGGACCAGATGCCACTGATCGCCGTCACGGGTCGCTGCTGCATAAACCACATCGCCGACTTTGAGGACATCTGACATCTGCTTGATCTTCGGTCCAAGCTTGCCTTTGCCCTTCGACTTGCGGGCCCATTTCGCCAATGACAGCGGAATGACGCCCGTCTCGGGTTCTGTCGGCAATTTACCGTCCGCCAGCTTTTCGGGGCGCAATCCGATTGTCGCCATGTCGGCTTCAACGGACAGGACCACGCTCAGCCGCCATGGCGCAATATCATCAGGGACTTTCATCTCAGCCAGCTCAGCACCCCAATCTGCGGTTACGTCAATCTCCCCGATCGCGCCGCGCCAGCCATTGTTACGGTCAAATTTGATCAGACCGCTGGTCAGAGCCCGGCGGGCATATATTTGCAATTTCGGGTCGAGTGTCGTGCGCACCGACAGTCCACCGGTGTAAAGACGGTCCTCGCCAAACAGCTGTGCGACGATGCGGCGGGTCTCCTCGGTAAAGCCTTCTGCGGCGAACAGCTGGGCACCGAACGGCCGCAGGGTGACGGTAAGTTCCTGCTTGATGGCCTTGTCATGCTGTTCCTTGGAGATATGGCCGTTGACCAGCATACGCTCAAGCACCCAGTTGCGCCGGGTCAGGGCGCGGTCCTTATAATTGACGGGATGATAGTTGTTGGGCGCCTTGGGCAGCGCAGCCAGATAGGCCATCTCGGCCAGGTTCAGTTCGGTCAGCGACTTGCCGAAGTAGGTCAGCGACGCGCCAGCGACCCCGTAAGCTCCCATACCGAGATAGATCTCGTTCAGATAGAGCTCCATGATCTGGTTCTTGGTGAAGGTTGCCTCGATGCGCTGGGCGACCAGGGCCTCTTTCAACTTCCGGTCGACGGTCGGCGCGTTGGTGAGAAGGAAATTCTTGGCAACCTGCTGGGTAATGGTCGAGGCGCCGATCAGACGTCGGCCCTTTTTCTTTTGCACGTAGCGCTCGAACAAGATCTGGGTGTCGACGTATGCCGCCCGTGCCAGGGCTTCCCAATCAAGGCCGGCATGCGAATAGAAATTCTTGTCCTCGGCAGAAATGAAAGCATTTATCAGCTGTTTGGGGATCGCATCGACAGGAACGAACAGCCTGCGCTCCTTGGCATATTCCGCCAGCAGAGTACCGTCACCGGCGTGCACACGGGTCATCACCGGGGGTTCGTAACGCGCCAGCTGCTCGTGTTCGGGCAACGTCTTTGTGGTTTCCAAAATGATATAGCCTGCGCCAACGGCCACACCGACAAAGACGATGAACCCGGCGGTAAACAGGAATCCCAAAAATCTCAACATTAAAGCCTGCCACTACCTGTGCTGGCGATGAATTTACCGTCTGGCGCCGGCGTTGCGAAGTAACATCTTTGCACCAATGGCGGGATGTTTACTCCATCATCGGCGCAAAGCCCAGCCCGAATAGAGTATCACCGACCTGCCACAGTGCGTTATCCCGGCGTGCCGAATAGGCTGATATTGTGGCAGAGTTGGGATCGTGCATCAGTTGCCCGAAGCCAACCGGGTTGCAAAGTATCCATCGATTGCCTTGGTCAGCGCCCTGGCCACCTTCATGCGCCATGGCCTTGAGACCAGCAGCCTCTCGTCGCGACGGCTCGACAGATACCCCAACTCAACCAGGACCGAAGGTACATCAGGCGCTTTCAGGACACGAAAATCGGCCGAGCGTAACGGTCTTCGGTTTAGCTTGGTGACCGGTTTCATGTGGCGCACCATCTTCTTGGCTATGGAAATCGAATAATTCTTGGTCTCTCGTTGCGCCAGATCGATCAGAATGCCGGCTATCTCATCGCTTTCGCTGGCCAGATCGACACCAGCGATGATGTCGGCGCGGTTTTCCATGCTGGCCAGTTCGGCAGCTTCTTCATCCGATGCCTGGTCGGAGACAGTGTAAACGGTCGCGCCGCGCACGGATCTGCCCCGAATTGAATCGGCGTGAATGGCAATAAACATGTCCGCTTGCGCATTGCGGGCGATTTTTACCCGATCGCGCAACGGTAGGAACTGGTCGTCGTTGCGCGTCAGAATGACCTCATAGCGTCCAGTTGCGACCAGCAGAGTTTTGAGCTGCTGTGCAAATTTGAGGACAATATTCTTTTCCTTGGTCTTGCGGCTGCGTGACACGGCGCCGGAATCGATGCCACCATGTCCGGGATCCAGAACGATAATGCGTCTGGCATTGCGGCGCTTGACCGGCTGGTGGTCTGCCGCCGACTCGCCGGGCGAAACAACGACAGCACCCGGCCGCGGACGCGGCAGTGGCACAGGCTTTTCAACCGGCAGCGCAGCGACCGAGCTGGCGGGAGCGCGTTTGGGTTCTTCGGCAACAGGCTCCGACGGCGGGTTGGCGGCATCGGGGACAGCCGGTTGATTGGTGCCCGGCTCGACCGGTTCGATTACGGCCACAGGTGCAGATTTGGCACTGTCCTCATCGGATATTGCCGCCATCGCCGACACCGGCGCCGGCGGCGGCTGAGGCTGTTCCTTGCGGTGGAGTGCATCGAAGGCGGCCCGGTCGGTGCGAATGATATCCACCACGATGCGGGCAGGTTTGCCGTTGCGCGATCTCAGCACAAACGAGCGGTCTATCAGCACCGGACCGGTTGCATCGAGCACAATGCGTGAGCGTTCCTGATCGATCCTGCCGAAGCGGTAGCCGCTGATCAACCCCCTGCCCCGGTTGGCATCGGGGATGCGAAATTCAACCTCGGGCAAATCAATGATGACTCGGAACGGGTCGGGAATGACGTAAACGTTGTATCCGATGGCTGTATTCAGTTCGGCGACAAACCTGGTCCTGGCGTTGTCGCCGCCCAACCGGGCTGAAGATGCTATAACGGCTGGATTGGTCTCACCGGCGCGCGGTGTGGACACCACTGCAGCCGCAATCGGCAACAACATGCACAGACAAACCAGCAGCCTGACCAGCGGTCTGGCAAGGTGCCACAGATTGTGCATCTTGGTTTGCATTGCCCGGTGCTCGTCCACGATCAGCCATGCAGGCGACGTCGGGCGAATGACCGATTCACCTGCAAGGCGCAGAACTCATTCACCAGACACTAGGTTCGGATGGTTAACCATTCGTTTACCCGGCAAGCTCTTTGATGGAGTATCGGGCACACTATGCGCTGGTTTCCGGCACTTGCGCAGTGTCGCCAATCAGACTTGCGCAACGTAACGGCAAGATGCTTGCAATGCGCATCAACAGTGCCTAATAGTGAGCTTGTCTACCCCAACCGGGACGCCGTAGCGGCAATTTACCGGCTGGGTGATCGTTTCCGCTCCGGTGTGGGTCCGGGCCATTCTTAAGCCACCCGCCGGACGCGTTATCAGGTTGGTCTTGCTCGTCAGTTCGAGTTGACCGCCGACACTACGAACCGTTCCGTTGTATTCTGGAACAAATGGAAAATCTGGATGTTCAAGACCATGGCGATCCTGCTCCTGTCCGACCGGCTGAGGCCGGGATCGGTACGTTGTAAGGGCCTGGATCCTTCAGCCGGCACCGCAAAGTGCGGCCGGCGTGCCATGAGGTCGAATACTCCATTATCGCGTGCAGACGCCCAGTGCCGGTCAGGCCAGGGCCCCGGACAAAGGCAATCCGGCAAATTTCGGCGGCGGCACGCTGGAGATATGGCACTATGGCCAGCAAAATGCTTATCGATGCCGCCCACTCGGAGGAAACCCGGGTCGTCGTTGTTCGCGGCAAGCGGATCGAAGAATTCGATTACGAATCTGCTACTCGCAGGCAATTAAAAGGCAATATCTACCTTGCCAAAGTCACACGGGTAGAACCTTCCCTTCAGGCTGCATTCGTCGATTACGGCGGGAACCGTCACGGCTTCCTGGCGTTCAGCGAAATTCATCCCGACTATTATCAGATACCGGTTGCCGACCGGCAGGCACTTCTAGAGGAAGAAGAAGAAGATGTCCGCCGCAGCGAAGAAGACTATGAGGCCAGAGCCGAATCAGGCGGCCGCAAGAAACGGTCCCGGCGCAGGAAAAAAGCCGATGATGACACTGCTGAGGTTGAGGCTTCAGAAGCCGAGGGTGACGAAGAAACGCCGGAAGATGAAACAGCAGAAGCTGCACAAGAACAAGAAGCTCGCGACAGCGACGGTGATGAGGACAATGACGATGAGAATGGTGACGATGGCCAGGACGACGACAGCTTTGATTCTGTCGGCGCCGAAGATGCACTGGAAGAAGTGCCTCAGCGCCAGCGCCGCCAGCGACGCAATTACAAGATCCAGGAGGTCATCAAGCGCCGCCAGGTAATCCTGGTGCAGGTCGTTAAGGAAGAGCGTGGCAACAAGGGCGCCGCACTGACGACCTATCTCTCACTGGCCGGCCGGTATTGCGTGTTGATGCCGAACACGGCGCGCGGTGGCGGCATTTCCCGCAAGATTACCGATGCCAATGACCGGCGCCGGCTGAAAGAAGTCGCCAAGGACACCAAGGTGCAACCAGGTATGGGACTGATCGTGCGGACTGCCGGAGCGCAGCGCACAAAGGTCGAAATCAAGCGTGATTTTGACTACCTGATGCGGTTGTGGGGCAGCGTGCGCGACCTGACGCTCGATTCAACCGCGCCGGCGCTGGTTTACGAAGAAGGCAGCCTGATCAAACGCTCGATCCGCGATCTTTATACCAAGGACGTCGAAGAGGTGCTGGTCGAGGGCGATGCAGCGGTCAAGGAAGCCAAGGGGTTCATGAAGATGCTGATGCCGAGCCATGCCCGGCATGTGAAACAATACAAAGAAACCCAGCCACTGTTTTCGCGCTACCAGGTTGAAGGTCAGCTTGATGGCCTGTTCTCCAGCACCGTAACCTTGCAATCAGGTGGTTACATGGTGATCAACCAGACCGAAGCGCTGGTTGCCATTGACATCAACTCCGGCAAGGCGACGCGCGAACACAATATTGAGGATACCGCGCTTAAGACCAACATGGAGGCGGCGCAGGAGATCGCCAGGCAATTGCGGTTGCGCGATCTGGCCGGTCTGATCGTGATCGATTTCATCGACATGGAAGAAAAGCGCAACAACCGGTCGGTTGAGCGCAAGATGAAAGAGGCACTCAAGAACGACCGGGCGCGAATTCAGGTCGGTCGAATATCGCACTTCGGCCTGCTGGAAATGTCGCGCCAACGGTTGCGCCAGGGCATGATCGAGAATTCCTCGCTGACCTGCCCGGAATGCGCCGGACGCGGCCTGGTGCGCTCGGTGTCCAGTTGCGCGCTGGCGATCCTGCGATCGATCGAAGAACGTTTGATCAACCACAAGCCGGATAATCTGGTGGTCAAATGTGATCGCGAGGTGGCGTTTTACATCCTCAATGACAAACGCGATCATCTGTTGTCGCTTGAGTCAGCCTGGGGCGTTTCAATCTACCTCGAACCGTCAACCGAGCATAAACAAGCCGATTGTTCCATCGAGGGCACAACCGAGCGGTCGCCAAGCGGACGCAAGGTGAAAGCTGAATCGATCAAGATCGACTCGGCATTCGATGATGCTGAGGCCGGTGACAAGGCCGACTCTGGCGAAACTGCCCGTGCCGAAACATCCGAC
>JABDJG010000268.1 GCA_013002595.1 Hyphomicrobiales bacterium
ATACGAGGGTACCCTATGGGTGGTTGGCCGGGGGAGCGGGCCGGTGCCGATTGAACGCAGCGTGCTCTAGTAGCGGTAGTATTCCGGCTTGAACGGGCCCTTGGGGTCGACGCCGATATAGTCGGCCTGTTCCTGGCTCAGTTGAGTGAGTGTCGCGCCGAGCTTGGCAAGGTGCAGCGTGGCGACCTTTTCATCAAGGTGCTTGGGCAGCACATAGACCTTGTTTTCGTAGTTCTCGCCCTTGGACCACAACTCGATCTGCGCCAGAGTTTGATTGGCAAACGATGCCGACATCACGAAGCTGGGATGGCCTGTGGCGTTGCCCAAGTTGACCAGCCGGCCTTCCGACAACAGCACCATGCGCTTGCCGTCGGGAAACTCGATCAGGTCGACCTGCGGTTTCACATTGTGCCATTTGTAGTTTTTAAGTGCGGCAATATCGATTTCGTTGTCGAAGTGGCCGATGTTGCACACGATCGCCATGTCCTTCAGAGAGCGCATGTCGTCGGCTGTGAGGATGTCCTTGTTGCCGGTCGCTGTGACGACAATGTCGGCACGGTGGGCGGCATCCTTGAGGGTCACGACTTCAAAGCCGTCCATGGCGGCCTGCAGGGCGCAGATCGGATCGACTTCGGTAACCAGAACGCGCGCGCCGGCCCCGGCCAATGATTGGGCTGAACCCTTGCCGACGTCGCCATAGCCGCACACGATGGCGACCTTGCCGGCCATCATCACATCGGTGCCGCGCCGGATCGCATCGACCAGCGATTCGCGGCAGCCGTATTTGTTGTCGAATTTGGACTTGGTCACGCTGTCGTTGACGTTGATTGCCGGGAACGGAAGTTCGCCTTTCTTTTCAAGGGCATAAAGGCGGTGAACACCAGTTGTGGTTTCTTCCGACACGCCCTTGATCGCATCGCGGACCTTGGAGAACCAGCCAGGTGATGTTTCCAGGCGCTTCTTGATGGTGGCGAAAAAGAACTCCTCTTCCTCATTCGACGGATTGGCAATGACCGACGGGTCGGTTTCGGCCTTTGCGCCAAGCAGAACCAGCATGGTGGCATCGCCGCCGTCATCGAGGATCATGTTGGCGGTTTCGCCGTTGCCCCAGTCGAGGATGCGGTCGCAATAGTCCCAATACTCTTCCAGCGTCTCGCCCTTCTTGGCAAAGACCGGAATGCCCTTTGCAGCAATCGCGGCGGCAGCGTGATCCTGGGTGGAAAAGATGTTGCACGATGCCCAGCGCACTTCGGCGCCAAGCGCCACCAGGGTTTCGATCAGGACCGCGGTCTGGATTGTCATGTGCAGGCTGCCGGCAATGCGCGCTCCCTTGAGCGGCTGGCTCTTGCCGTATTCCTCCCGGGTCGCCATCAGGCCCGGCATCTCGACCTCGGCCATTTCGATTTCGGTGCGGCCCCAGTCGGCCAGGGAGATATCGGTAACGACATAGTCGTTTGAGCTGCTCATGTTGCTGTCCTGCAGTTGATTGATTGTTGGATTGAAGCGTTGTCGGCGGCTGCTATAGCAGGCTGCGTGCACATTGGCAATCGCCATATAAAGCGATCTTTATATACGGTAGCGTCAACTGTCGCGGTCTTCACCGAACCGGTCGTCGACGAGTATCCGCAAGGCCTCCAGAGCCTGCATCGCCTGGTTGCCGGACACCTCGACATCGATTGTCGAGCCGCTTTGCGCACCCAGCATCATCAGCCCCATGATCGACGTTCCCGGAACGGTTTGACCGTCTTTGGTGACCAGAATGATGGCATCGAATTGCTCGGCGCATTTGACGAATTTCGCCGATGCTCTGGCATGAAGACCGCGGCTATTGGCAATTGTCATCCGGTCGCGAAAGGGCGCGGCGTCGTTTGTGTTGGCCATTAAGCTCAGCCGTCCAATAATTGGCTGGCGACGTGAATGTACTTGCGTCCAGCGACCTGTGCCTGTTCCAGGGCGTCGCTCAGACTGGCTTCAGGCCGCATGCTGGCAAGTTTGATCAGCATCGGCAGGTTGATGCCGGCAATGACCTCGATGCGTCCCTTTTCCATGAGCGAAATCGCCAGATTTGACGGGGTGCCGCCAAACATGTCGGTCAGTATGATCACTCCGTCCTTGTTGTCGGCCCGGGCGACGGCCTCCAGGATGTCGGTCCGCCGGGCCTCCATATCGTCCTCAGGGCCGATCGAAATCGTCTCTATGTTCGATTGCTTGCCTACGACATGCTCCAGAGCGTTGAGAAACTCATCCGCCAGGCGACCATGCGTGACCAGTACAAGGCCAATCATGCCAGTTGTTCCCTCTTTATTGCGTTCGACATTCTTGATATTCGCCAGCGCCAGACAGTCTTCGCAATGATTGTCAGACTATCGATATCGCGGCTCTCGAACAACCTCTTAGCAGTGACTATCCAAGGTTCCGCGTAAGACCGCCTGCAATCCAGATCGCACGCGCGCCGGCGCCGATGGCTGGCTCGCATCGACCTCGATGATGGCAACCGATACGCCGAGTTCTTCAAAGGTGGTGCCGGGCTCCTCGGGCTGCCGCTCGATGGACGATTGCGGCATGAGCTTCACAACGAGCGCCAATGGTGCCTCGGCCAGATACGGACACTTGAGGATCCCGATGCCCCTGACTTCGATCAGACCGGCGAGCGCGGCAGCCGGCGACGCGGTCAGGCTATTGGAACGGCGGGCAAGCACGATCTGGTCATCACCAACGAGCATGCCTTTCATCTGCTGATCACCCAGACCGAAGCCAGGCTCATCGATTAGCCGGAGCGCCAGATCGGATTTGCCGCTGCCTGGTGGGCCGATCAACATGACGCCCTGTCCATCGATCGCCACGCAGGTTGCATGCAGTTGCCTGGTGTCGGTATCGCTCACTGGCTCGCTTAGCTCGAACGCCGCCGGGTGTGCAGTGCGGGAATGCGCACACTGAATGTCGCGCCGAGTATCTGGCGGTCGCCCGCATCAGGTCCCGCCTTGTAACGGTTCTGTGCCCATATGCGGCCACGGTATGCTTCGACGATCTGTTTGGAAATGCTCAAGCCAAGGCCCGAGTTCTTGCCGAACGAGCCCTCTGGGCGATCCGTATAGAAGCGCTCGAAAATCTTTTCCATATTCTCCTCTGGAATACCGGGACCGCTGTCCTCAACCAGATACTCAACGAACCCCTGATCGCGCCGCAGCTTGACGCTTACGGTCGATCCTGGCGGGCTGAACGACACCGCATTCTCGATCAGATTGCGCGCCACCTGCCCGAGCCGGCTGTCGTGACCACGAACCAGGTATGCATATTCGTGTGGAACACCAGCTGGTGGCGGCTCGATGGTAAGGGTAACCTGTGCCCGGTCGTCAGAGCCGGTTTCATTGCTTATCGAGACGAACGTCTCCAGCAGCAACTCAAGGTCGACCGGATCAGCCTTGGCGCGCACAAGTTCGGCATCAAGCCTTGAGGCATCCGAAATATCGGTTATCAGCCGGTCAAGCCGCTTCACGTCATCGGTGACAATTTGCACGAGCCGATCACGTTGCTCGGGCGTCCTGGCATAATCGAAGGTTTCTACGGCGCTGCGCAATGAGGTGAGGGGGTTCTTCAATTCATGCGAAACATCTGCTGCGAACGCCTCGATCGCATCGATCCTGTTGTAAAGCGAATCGGTCATGTCGCGCAGTGATCCGGACAGATGCCCGACTTCATCCCGGCGCGCTGAAAAATCGGGGATCTCGACCCTGTTGTTGATGCCGCGCCGCACTCCTTCAGCCGATGCAGAAAGCCGCCTGATCGGCTCGGCAATATGACTGGCCAGCGCAACAGACAAAAGAACCGCCACAAGACCGGCAATCAGGAAGGTAAAGAACACGATACGCCGTTCATTTCGCAGCACCTCATCGATCTCACCGCCCTTGGTGGACAGGACCAGCGATCCCAAAACCGCCCGGAAACGCTGGATCGGAACCGCCACAGACACAATAATCTCATTGGTCTGGTTGACCCGCACAACACTCACCGAGGCGCCGTTCAGCGAAGCCGTGACCTCGGCAAACTCCTTGCCGTTCTCCAGTCCGTATTCTTTTTGCAGCGGGTAATCGTTGGCAAAAAACCAGTCATTCAGCGCATACCACCATTTGGTCAAGAATGATTCGCCCGGTTGATCGATCGGCGGCAGGTCAACCCTGAGAATGTCACCGCGGCCATAGAAATACCGGCTGTCGACCACCAGAAGGCCTTCACGGTCATATATCCTTGCCCGGGTGTCGGTGGTGCGCACCAGCCGGCGCAGGACCGGGCCTGCCTGCTCCGGCCGGATCAGGAATTCAAGGTTACGCAGGGCGTCCAGATCAACCTTGGCATCCTCGCCCAGCTGCTGCTCGAGCAGTTTGTCAGGGTCGATAACAATTCGCCCGGTGTCGATGGTTGCTGAAGACGACACGGCTGCCGCCATGATGCGCCCTTGTGTCATCAGGCTCTCGACACGGGCATCGATCAGGCTTTCGCGCGATTGATTGAAGTAAAGGATACCGGCGACAAGAATGACCAGTCCGACAAAATTGATCAGAATGATGCGACTGGTCAGCCGTGCGGGCGCCAGGCGGCTCAGCCAGTAGAACGGGCCGCGGGTCGCGGTTCCATCGTCTGCCGGCTTCTCAGACCCGCGACTGCGCGCCGGCTGAGCATCCATGTCAACATTCGCTACCATTCGGTTCCAGCGCTAATCCGCAATCCGGCCAAATTCAACAACCCTGATTGTAGCAGATTGTTGGGAAAAGTAAGAGTGCGGCGCACTCAAACGGTTAGGGTGTGGTGACCATATCAGGTGTGGGTTTGATTTCGCATAAATCGTTCAATAGCAAGGCTTGGTCCGCCGCACAGGGTTGCCCCGTTGCAAGGACTAAGCCGCGGTTAGTGGACGATTTAGGCAAAACCCTTGCGGGCGGGCCATATTTTGGCGCTTTTTGCGGAAAATCCGGCTTGAAGGCGGTGAGCCTACGGCGCCGGATTTTCCACAAAAATCATTCAAAATATGGCCCGTCAAACCCACGCCTGAAATGGTCACCACACCCTGGCTCAGGATTCCTTGAAGCGATAACCGACGCCATAAAGCGTCTCGATGGCATCGAAGCTGTTATCGACGACTTTGAATTTCTTGCGCAACCGCTTGATGTGGCTGTCGATGGTGCGGTCGTCGACATAAACCTGATCGTCATAGGCCGCATCCATGAGCGAATCGCGGCTTTTGACGATGCCCGGGCGCTGCGCAAGCGCCTGCAGGATCAAGAACTCGGTCACCGTCAGGGTCACCGGCCTGCCGCCCCAGGTACACGAGTGCCTGTCCGGGTCCATCACCAGCTGGCCGCGCTCGATAGCCCGTGAGGCTTCGGTCTGAACCGCGGCCGCGTCGCGCGGTTGCGCCCGGCGCAGGACCGCCTTGACCCGTTCAACCAGTAATCTTTGCGAGAACGGTTTGCGGATGAAATCATCAGCGCCCATCTTGAGGCCGAAAAGCTCATCGATTTCATCGTCTTTCGAGGTCAGGAACACCACCGGCAGGTCACTGCGCTGGCGCAGCCTGCGCAGCAGTTCCATACCGTCCATGCGGGGCATCTTTATGTCAAAGATGGCCATATCCGGCGGATTGTCTTCCAGCCCCTGCAGAGCAGCCACGCCGTCCGTATAGGTTTGAGTCTGATAACCTTCGGCCTCTAGCGCCATACTGACGGAGGTAAGGATGTGGCGGTCATCATCGACGAGTGCGATCTTCGGCATCTTTTTACCCATGGCAATTTAATTCCTCGAGCGCTCTACGCTTTGAACTGGTGTAAATTGTGGCGGGGCAAAAAGCTCCACACAGACAGATCTGCTGAGATCTGCCTGCGCCGCCGTCCGATAAGGCCAGAATATGGAGGTTCAACATGGCAAACTCAAGGATTCTGCCTAATTTTACCGATTCACCATGTTAGACGAATTGATAATCCCTGGTTTTCGGGGCGGTCTGCTGAGGTTCAGATTGTGGCGTTTGCAAGGCCTGTTTGCCCAAAAAAAGCACCTTGGGCGGCTTGGAATGCCCGGCAGATGTTTGTTAGGCAATTTCACACAATGGTGGATACTCGGCAGCCATTTGCTTGCAGTCACCCCACGGTTTCCGTAACTATGCGGCCATAATGGGCCGATCGAGTTTCCGGTCCACTACGGGAACGGGAGCGAATGAGGGGTCAATTTGCCGATTTGGCACTTTTCCTATTGGCCAGGCTCCATTCAGGCCGAGCGCAGGTGTGCGTTCGGGCATTGTTTGCATTGCGACACTGATTGTGCTGCATCTGGATAAAAGACAATAGGGAACGAATACGTGACTCAATCCAATACCGCGGATCGGAACGGCAGCATCGCTGCAACCGGTCTGACTGGTCTTGCCAAGGTTCACTACAACTTGAGCTCTGACGAGCTCTACGACATGTCGGTCGAGTTGGGCGAGGGCAAAGCGCTGTCTGCAGGACCTTTGGCGGTCACCACTGGCAAGCACACCGGCCGGTCTGCCACCGATAAGTTCATCGTGCGTGATGCGCTTACCGAGAACACGGTCTGGTGGGACAACAACGCGGCCATGGACCCGGCGCAATTCGATCAATTGCACACCGACATGATCGCCCATGCCAGGGGCATGACACTTTTCGTGCAGGACCTGTACGGCGGCGCCGATCCGGCAAACCGGATCAAGGTGCGTGTCGTTACCGAGTTCGCCTGGCACGCGCTGTTCATCCGGTATCTGTTGCGCCGTCCCGAGGCAAGTGAACTGGACGGATTCGAACCAGGCCTCACCATCATCGACCTGCCCAGCTTCAAGGCTGACCCTGGCCGCCATGGCACACGCACCCAAACGGTCGTTGCCGGCAACTTGAGCAAACAGTTGGTGCTGATCGGTGATACCGAATATGCCGGCGAAATGAAGAAGTCGGTCTTTGGAATATTGAACTTCCTGTTGCCCGAACGCGGCATCATGCCAATGCATTGTTCCGCCAATGCCGGCAGCGATGGCACTTCGGCCCTGTTCTTTGGCCTGTCCGGCACCGGCAAGACCACGTTGTCGTCGGATGCATCACGAGAATTGATCGGCGATGATGAACACGGCTGGTCCGAGAACGGCATCTTCAACTTTGAAGGCGGCTGTTATGCCAAGACCTTCAAACTGTCGGCCAAAGCCGAGCCGGAGATCTATGCAACGACCCAGCGCAAGGGATCATTGCTTGAAAACGTGATGGTTGACCCTGCAACCGGTGAAGCCGATTTCGATGACGGCACACTGACCGAGAATGGCCGTGTCGCATACCCGATGCATTTCATCAGCAATGCGTCCGAAACCGGCACCGCGCCGCACCCCAAAAACCTGATCATGCTGACCGCCGATGCCTTCAGTGTACTGCCGCCGATCGCCCGGCTGACACCGGCACAGGCGATGTATCACTTCCTGTCCGGTTATACGGCCAAGGTCGCCGGTACCGAAAAGGGCGTTGCCGGCACCCAGGCGACATTCTCAACCTGTTTCGGCGCCCCGTTTATGCCGCGCCATCCAAGCGTTTATGGCAACCTCCTGAAAGATCTGATTGCCAGGCACAACGTTACCTGCTGGCTGGTCAACACCGGTTGGACCGGTGGTCCGTACGGCGAAGGCCATCGCATGCCGATCCAGGCGACCAGGGCCCTCCTGGCCGCCGCTCTCGATGGCAGCCTGGTCAAAGCTGGAATGCGCACGGATCCCTATTTCGGATTTGAGGTTCCAACGACAATTGCAAATATCGACGACAAGATCCTCAACCCGCGCAAGACCTGGGCCGACGCTGAGGCCTATGATGCCCAGGCCGTCAAGCTCGTCGGCATGTTCATTGAAAACTTTGCCAAATTCGAGGACCACGTCGAAGCCGACGTTATGTCGGCAGCGCCGGCTGCTTGAGCGACTGAAAACGGCGCCGGCCCGGTGCCGTATTCTTGACTCTACAAATACTTACTGGGTAACGCGGCCCACGGTGAATTCACCGTGCCGGATGCGTTCGGGCAGGCGTTCTGCCATGCGCGCTACGGGTTCTTCGCCGTACGCAGAGATCATGTCCGACAACGCAGCAAAGATTGCCGCCGTGGCGATGCAATCCGGCTCGATGCCGTCGTAAACGGCTTCTTCCCAGGCATCGAGAATGTACCTGAGAGCTGCATGTTTGCGCTCTTGATCGGACGCCTTTTTGAGCGGGTCGTCCATAAGTTCGAATTCTGGTGTCTGAGCCACCGTAAATCCCCTGTATCTACCGGGCGCTTTAAGTTTCCCAACCTGCCGCCCGTTGCTGATTTCGACCCTATCAACAGCCGGTGCGGCCCGCGAGTCGAGTCCTAAAAAAGGGTTAACAGTGCGGCTGTAATTTTAATCTCACTTCTTGATAATCTTGGCCTCTGGATGGAAGGCCTTGACGACAAAGGCGAACGTCACATCGTAAGGCAAGTCCTCAAGGCCTGCAGACGTGCGGCGCTGGACCGTTACGTTGCCGACTTCGCGGCCCTTGGCAATCGATCTGGTGTCGAGCGCAGAAGCTTGCCCTTTTTGCCATTTGAAGACGATATCCCCGTTGGTGATTTCGCCCTTGCTGGTCAGCATCTCGAGCGCATAGACCAGCTGCTTGTCGCCCTGGCGCACAACGACCACACGGGCCATCGGGTTGATGTCCTTGGGCAGGTCGCCTCTGTACAGGAACGGTGCCGAGGTCGTGTCATAGCCCGCGTATGGATTGGCACCGTACGAGCGCATGGCGGGATTGTTTGGCACCAGCACCTTGCCGCCCGGATGCCGCGTCTTGAACAGATTGAACGCTTCCAGGCGCGCCGGCAGCAGTGTCAATTTGGTGCCGAGCATGTCTCCGACGATCGCTTCACCGGTAAACTGCTGCCACCAGCTCTGCGTCTGGCGGTCGTACATGACCAGATCCGAATTGCGCAAAAGCCCGGTCGTTCCAAAATCGAGCTCCTTGCCGTTTACGGTGCGTTCGAAAACGATTGCCGCATTGCATAACGGGCAATAGGTCACCGTCACCGGTTTGCCGCCGACCGTATCGTTGACGATTTCGTGCCAGGTCAGAACCCGGATCGGATAGGTCCGTGCATCGCCATTGATGTCAAGGCTGACCACCGGCTCACGGTCTGCAATGTCGGTAATCTCGGCCACCTGTTTGAATATCGGCCGGTCGATCGACGGGATGCCGTCCTTGGGCGGCCCTCCCGACAGGATCTCGTCGAGCGGGATCGAAATTTGTGTGAAATCGGTCTCACCCCAGCCCTGCCGCTTGAACCGGTCAATACGGGCATCTGCCAGAGCAACGAATGAAAACAGCGCCAGAATTGCGCCAGCAAGCAGGATTGGTTTCTTCATGAGCACCACTGTGCCGTGTGACAGGCGTCAACGCCAATCAGATTTCGGTGAGGACCGGCACGACGCGTTTTATCAACTCACCGCTACCCGGGGTCATGGCAAAGCTGTCAATGTCTTCCGGCCGCACCCAGCGCACCTCGCTGGCATCGCTGTTGGCAATGGCGGTTCCTGAAACCCACTGTGCGCCGAAAACCGTCAGCACATAATGACTTTCAACCGTACCGCTCCGGTCTTTGTGGATTACATCGATGCAATCGAGCAATCTGACGATGCGGGCCGTGACGCCGGTCTCTTCGGCCAACTCGCGCAGCGCTGCCGTTTTGACTGGCTCACCATATTCGATATGGCCGCCCGGCAGGCTCCACATGCCAAAGGCCCGCTTGTTCGCCCGTTTGGCCAGCAGAACCTTGCCGTCGCGCACCACACACACGCTAACTGCGGCAACCGGCTTAATCTGGCTTTGCACCATCGTTTTGCTTTCCTATGATAGGGCGATGTGTGGTCTCTATAGCTTCCGATCGAGCCCGGAGGAAGTGCGTTCCATCTTCGGCTATCCCGAAGAGGCGCAATTCCCGCCTCGGCCCTACGTCGCGCCAAACCAGCCGATCGCCATCGTGCGTGATCAAAATGGCGCACGCCAGTTCTGTCTTGTCCGCTGGGGACTGATCCCGGCCTGGGTTAAGGAACAAAGGCCTGGCAAACCGCTGATCAACGCCCGGTCTGAAACCGTATTCGAAAAACCGTCGTTCAAGTCGTCAATCAAGCGCCGCCGCTGCCTGATCCCGGCAGATGGTTTTTATGAATGGACCGGCACCGTCCCGGGTAAAAAACAGCCGTTCCACATTCACCGCCCGGATGACGGCGTCTTTGCCTTTGCCGGCCTATGGGACCATTGGCTGTCGGCAGATGGCAGTGAAATCGAGACTGCCGCCATCATAACCACTGCCGCCAACGATGCCCTGCAGCCGATCCACCACCGTATGCCGGTTGTGATCCAGCCGCGCGATTTCGAGGCCTGGCTTGCGACCGATGAAACCAGAGCCGATAATGCCGCCCGCCTGATGCGACCTGCCGACAACGACTATTTTATCGCCGAACCCACCGAAATCGAACGCCCGCGCCGCCCGGCAAAGCAAAAGCCGGCGGCCAGGCCCAAAGACACCGGCCAGCTCGATCTACTTTGAAGCACGGCGCAATTCTTTTCTCGTCATCCCGATGAAAATCGGGATCCAGGGCAACATCGCAAAGCTGTGCCGGTTGGCCCCTGGATCCCGTATCAGCGCGGCCC
>JABDJG010000276.1 GCA_013002595.1 Hyphomicrobiales bacterium
CCGCCCCCTGATCTGACAGTTGGCAATTAATGCCCGGCGGAAGTGGGAGAACAATGCGCCATCAGGCTGTGTGGGGTTCTGCCAGAAGGCGTCAAGGCCAAGTTGATGGGTCAATCCTTCAATGTCATAGACAGCGCGTCCCATGGCACACACCGGAACCCCATGGAACAGGGCGGATGTGCCCAGCGTGCTGTTCACAGTGACCATTCCGCTCGCGTTCTCCAGAATTTGCGGATTGGGGCCCATGTCGACATAGACCACGCGGTCGGCAACCCCGTGTACCTTTGCCAAGCGCATGATTTCACGGCGGCGGCTGACCAGGTTGTTGTCCAGCGGATGGTTCTTGACCAGAAGCATGCTGTCTTGCGGCGCGTTTGCTGCAAACGATTCAAGCACGCGATCGGTTGCCTGGCGCATGCTCTCGAATGGCGAATGTTCAATCAGCTGGTAGTCGTGCTCAAGTTGCAGCGCAAACAGGTAGTAAGGACGACGCGTCCGCCAGAGCCGGTCGAGTGTCTTGTTCGAGCGGAAATGCTTTATCGGCCAGGACATCCACTTGATCCCGTGTCCAAAAAGCTCAGCCAGAGGCAATGCCGTGCGGTGGCGCCGGTAGAATGGAAACAGCGGCGCAAAAAAGGTGTTGCCAAAGTGGAATTTCACATCAGGCCAGTAGGATTGAAGCTTGGTTGGCTTTTTGAGTTCGAGAAAGTCGGGTGCCGGTGGCGCCGGCAGTTGCTCGACCTTTGCACGGGTACGTGGAAATGCAGAGTTGCCGTTGACACCGCCGAGTTCCAGCGTGATCCAGTCCGGGCGCAAGTAGCCATTCTCGAACACAAACAGATTGATATCGTGCTGTTCGGCTACGATCTTTGCGACGCGATGATAGGGCCTGCTGTCGGAGAACAGGACGATGTCGGTCACCCCATTGGCGACGACGTAGGCCTGTAAATATTTTTGCCACTCTTCGTATCTGCCGCGATAGTTGGTGGAATTGCCACGCCGGCGCCACATGAAGAAATCGCCGGGGCATACATTGATTCTCGATGTTGTACTGGTTGCCGTCTCTAGCCGCCGCGACAACTGAGCAAAGAACCGTCCGCCCGGACCTTGCAAAAATAGAAAATGTCGCGAGACACTATCGGTCAACAACATTATACGTCCCCCCGACGCTATGACTCCACCATGTAGGACGCCGCCCCAAAGACGACTCGCAACACCAAGTGATCCCAACTACGCGTGTAACATGCCCGACTCAGGGTGTTAAGATTACAATGGGTGACAGTTCTTAATTTTGTCGGAATGTTGCACAAAGGTTACTATCTGCATCGACACATTGACGCGCGATCCGCCAGTGGCTTGATTTTCACCGGCGGGTACAGATATAGCTTGTGGCCATTATGCAGGTAATTCGACAGATTCTCTGGTCGCCGGTTTGGCTGGTGCAGGTACTCGGGATGTCCAAGTCATTCCGGGACAATCCGGTCCTTGGCAGTCCATTGCTTAACAGAATGGGGCTGCATGCCGTGCGCCTTGTCACGGCCCACGCACTCAACCGGCTGCGGCTGTTCACGCTGGCACCGCTGGTGCCGGCCGAATATCGCCGGGAATATCGCCGCAACGGCTTTGTGGTGATTGAAAATTTCCTGGCAACGGAAGAATTTGCTGCGCTGGAAGCGCAGCTGCGCGATTGCAAAGGCGAGGTGCGCGAATGCATCCAGGGCGATACGCTCACCCATCGCATTCTGCTCGATGAGGACAACCTGGAATTGATGCCGGCGTGCCGGGCGCTGGTTGAAGACAAACGCTATGAACGTTTGCTGAAGTATTGCGCGGCGCGGCTCAAACGCCCGTTGTATTATGTCCAGAGCATCAAGAATGGATTTGTCACCGGTAATTCGGATCCGCAAAAGGTGTTGCATTCCGATACGTTCCATTCATCGATGAAAGCGTGGTATTTCATTGACGATGTCGATGCCGACCGCGGGCCCTTCACATATGTTCCAGGTTCGCACCGTTTGACCTGGAAGCGGTTGAAATGGGAGTACCGGCGCAGCATCATCGGGCGCGATCTCAAAGATGGTTATTCTGAAAAAGGCTCAATGCGGGCCGACCCTGAGGATCTCGTTGACATGGACCTGCCCGGGCCGCGTGCCTTGATGGTGCCGCGCAATACCCTTGTCGTTGCCGACACGCATGGCTTTCATTGCCGTGGTTCGGCAGCGCCCGGCGCATCGCGTCTCGAAATCTGGGCCTACAGCCGCACAAACCCTTTCAACCCATTGCCGGGATTGGGGTTGCGCGTGTTCAGCCGGATTGAGCACTATCTGGCGCGCAAATACTGGGTCTGGCAGGATGAACGGGCCGCCAAACGCAACGGACAGTCATCCTGGCACCTGGTGCCAACAGCCAAGATGGGCGAAAAGCCTCGGCCTTTGGCGCCTGACGCCTCGTCCTGACGTCGAGGCCGCAGCCGGCATTTTTTTGTCAGAATCTTTGGCTTTTGTGACATTTGTCACATCCGGCACCGACTGACTGACCTAAGTTGAATTCCAGACCAGCCCCGATCCCACATCCCCCCGTCACCTGCACTCCGGGTTGGTCTAAAAGCCCCGCACACCTCTCCGCGGGGCTTTTTTTTGTCCGGATGAGTTTTGTGCCTTTGAATGCGTATCTCAGGTGATGTAGCCTTGCGTCTCACCGCAGTATCCACCGGGAATTGAACTCATGGCGACATTCAAAGCACCCTCGCTTGCTCCGCAGAATATGGTTGATCTCGATCGGTATCCAATGGCTGAACTTGCAAGCCCTGAGGCGGCCCGGTTTGCCCGGCAGTGCCGCCAGGACTACATCGAGACCGGGCTTTGCATGCTGCCCTCGTTCATCCGGCCTGAGGCTCTGGAGATGCTGGCGCAAGAGGCAAACTCGCTCACCGGTGATGCCTATTTCTGCAAGAGCACCCATAACGCCTATCTGACCGATGAAGGTGACGAGCTTGATGATACGGATGTGCGCCGGCGCCAGGAAGAGACCTATGTCGGCTCGGTGCCATACGATAAAATTCCGGGCGATGCCGCCCTGCGGGCGCTGTACGAATGGGATCCATTGCGCGAGTTCATCGGCGCGGTCCTCGACAAGCCGGTGCTGTACCGGTTTGCCGATATCATGGGGGCATGCTCGATCAACGTTTTCCGCGATGGCGGAGAGCACGGTTGGCATTTCGATGAATCGGAATTCACCATAACTTTGATGCTACAGCCGCCGGAGCACGGTGGCACGTTTGAGTATGTTCCCAAGGTCCGTGGCAAGCCCGATGAGCAGGAGATCGTTGGACGGGTTCTCGATGGTGATCGCGAAGGTGTCGTCGAGTTGCCGTTTACTGCTGGTACGCTGCTGATATTTGGTGGCAACCAAACGATCCACAGAGTGACTAGAGTAACCGGCGACAAGCCGCGCCTGGTGCCGGTGCTTTGTTTTGCCGAGGATCCGGCAGCAGCCAACAGCCCGGAGGTCAGAGAGCTGTTCTGGGGCCGTCGCGGTGATGAACTGAACGGATGAGGAGAAACTGAGACAATGGCAACTGAAATCAGCATCAGCGAAGCAGATATTGCCGCCTTTGAACGCGATGGCGCGATTGTTCTGCGCGGTGTGTTCGATGTCTCCTGGCTGGACAGTCTGGCTGAGGGGCTCGAGCGCAATTTTGCCGACCCGGGACCGTCGAGCACCGTCTATACACCGGACGGTCAGCCGGGCGGGTTCTATGACGATTATTGCAACTGGCAGCGCATACCGGAGTACAAGGATTTTGTGCTCAACTCGCCGGCCGGCGAGATCGTCGGGCGTTTGATGCGCTCGCAGAACGCGAAAATCTATCACGAGCATGTCCTGGTCAAGGAACCGGGCACCCAGGAAGTGACCCCCTGGCATCATGATTTGCCGTACTACGGTGTTGACGGTGACCAGCTGGCCTCGATCTGGCTGCCGCTTGATCCGGTGCCGCAGAGCGTATGTCCGGAGTTCGTTGCCGGCTCGCACAATTCGGGCATGATGTATTATCCGCGACTGTTCATCAGCCACGAGAATTACGGCGAGGGCGTTGAGGGGTTCGAAACGATCCCGGATATCGATAACGAGCGCGATCAGCGGACCATCCTGTCATGGGACCTTGAGCCAGGCGATTGCATCGTCTTTCACATGCGCACGCTGCATGGCGCGCCCTCGACAGCCCAAATCAAGACCCGGCGGCGCGGATTTTCGACCCGCTGGCTGGGCGATGATGCCTATTTTACGTCACGCCCCTGGAAGACATCACCGCCGTTTCCTGAAGTGGAGCTGGCGCAGGGCGCAAAGATGGACCATCCAAGCTTTCCGGTCGTCTGGCAGGCGGCAGGCTGAATTTCAAGCCTTCAGCCACGGTTCGACCGGCTGCCACTTTGCATCAGGTTGCATCACCAGTTTGCCGACGTAGCCCTTGCTTTTGAAATCGGCCTGGGCCTCATTGATCTTCGACAAGGGATAGGTTTGCCAGAGCAGGGGGTTGATCTGGCCGTTCTCTATGTACCCGTGCAGACGCTTAAAGGCGGCGCGGGTTCCTTGTGAGGAACCATGGATGGTCAGGTGCTTGAGGTAGACCGTGCGCAGGTCCATCTCAACGAGCGGACCGGCAATGGCGCCGGCGGTTGTGTAGCGGCCTTCGGGGCGGATGAGATTGATCAGGTCCTTGAACATGCTGCCGGCCACAAGGTCGGCAACAACATCGACCGGTTGACCATTCATGGCCTGTGGAACCGCGTCCAGCAGATTACCTTCCTCGCGGGCGATGACGGCTTCGGCGCCTATGGCCTTGACGGCGCGCGCCTTGTTCGCCCCGCAAATGGCGTAAGGAATTGCACCGCGCGCCCGGGCCAGCTGAATGAGCCCTGAGCCGACACCGCCTGAGGCGCCGGTGATGAGAACGGTCTCGCCAGCCTTGAGGCCGGACCGGTCGAGCATGTGCTCGCCGGTGAGGTAAGCACAACAGAAAGTCGCCAGTTCGGCATCGCTCATCGGTGTGCGGCTGTGATGGGCCAGCTCCGCCGGCACGACCATGTATTCGGCGTAACCGCCATCGCGGCCGTGTCCGAAATAGTCGATGTCGACGAGTGAATGGCCATCACCGTTGTAGATCGAAAAATCGATCATGACGCGCTCGCCAATTCGGGACCGATCAACGCCGGGGCCGGTGTCAACGATCCGGCCGACGGTATCGGCGCCCTGGATACGTGGAAACTGCAATGTGTCCGTTGTTGAGCCGCGCCGCCAGGACGCCGTCGCATCGGGGTCGTCATCGGTGCCATAAGCGCCCTCGCGGACCCAGATGTCGGTATTGTTCATCCCGCAGGCTGCCACCTCGATGAGGACTTCGCCTTCGCCGGGGACCGGGACGGGGGCATCATCGACGTATTGCAGCGCGTCAGGCCCGCCATGCCTGGTCAGCAGGACAGCATGCATCGTTGAGGGTATGTTCTTGTCTTTTGGCATGTTGCTCAGTCCTCATTGCCGGGCAGGTCGCCCATCAGATAGCGCGGTCCGGCACCAAGACGGGCGGCCCGGTCGCCCGGGTTGTAGAGCGTGCAATTCTTCAGCGACAAACATCCACAGCCGATACAACCATCGAGCTTGTCGCGCAATCGGTGCAGGTTTTCGATTTTCAGATCGAGTTCCTTGCGGAAATTCTTGCTGATGCGGGCCCAATCGGCCTTGGTTGGCGTGCGCTGATCGGGCAGGCCGTGCAGATGTTCGCCGATTTGTTGAATTGAAAAGCCCAGTTGCTGGGCGGCCATCACAAAAGACAGGCGGCGGATGTCGGAGCGGCGAAACCGGCGCTGGCCGCCG
The DNA here is from genome assembly GCA_013002595.1 of Hyphomicrobiales bacterium. Lineage (GTDB taxonomy): Bacteria > Pseudomonadota > Alphaproteobacteria > Rhizobiales > Aestuariivirgaceae > JABDJG01. Next base: position 5,872 of record JABDJG010000276.1, read on the forward strand.
CTGTTGCGCGCCGCCATCACCAATCCCTTGCTTTCATAGAAACGGATTGCCGATACGGACAGGCCTGTACGTTCTGCAAGCTGGCCAATCGCGATTGAGTCAGTCGCCTTCATCATCGTGCCTTTACAGTGCTGTTGAAAAACCCCTTGACCTCAACTTAACTTGAGGTCGTAGGTTGGGCGCATGTTGACCCCAATCGCACGCCTTCATCAAGGAGAAAACCATGGCTGAGGCCTATCTCGAGCACGTCAACGTCACTGTCACCGATCCGGAAAAGACCGCAAACCAATTGTGTGAACTGTTCGGATGGCACGTCCGTTGGCGCGGCGATGCCATTCATGGCGGTCTGTCGATCCATGTCGGAGGCAAGGACAGCTATGTAGTTGTCTATGCCAAGGGCGAACCGCCGGCGGATGCCATCGACAGTTATGCCACCCTCGGCGGTCTCAACCACATTGGCGTCGTCGTCGATGATCTGGATGCTACCGAGGCCCGGGTGATCGCGGCCGGTCATGAGCCGTTCTCGCACGCCGATTATGAGCCTGGCCGCAGGTTCTACTATGAGGACGGCGATGGAATAGAATTCGAAGTGGTCAGCTACGCGCCCAAGACCACGGTGTGAGTGAGGAGCCTGACGCCATCCGGATCGACTTTGTCTGAGGCGCTCCGCCACGCTGAGTTCCACGCTGCAGAGATCCAGAAATCAAACTTTGAGAGCAATCAGGAGGGCTGACAGCGTGAAGACCGAAAGGGCGGTCGATATCACGATAACTGCGTTTGACCGAGCGGTAAACGTGTTGTAGTGCTGGGCCAGCACGAAGACGGGCACACCGCAAGGCAGAGCGGCCTGCAAAACGACGATTGCCGGTAAAATGCCTTCAAGTTCAAACACCCGATAGGCAAGCCACCATGCGATCACCGGATGCAGAACGAGCTTGACTGCGATCAGCCAGCCGATTTCAGCTGTTGCGGTTCTGACGATACCACCGGACATGAAAAGTCCGGCCGAGAACAGCGCGCACGGCACATATGCATCGCCAAGCAGCTCAAACAGTTTTGCAGCCGGCTTTGGGATGTCGATACCGAAAGTCGAACACAGCAGGCCGGCTGTGGTGGCGATGAGAACCGGATTGCTTAAAACCCGGTAAAACGGCGTAAAGGACATGGCGCCTTCGCGGCGGCCGCGGTCGATCTCTGCCAGCAGAACGGCGATCGGCAGGAATATAGTGCCCGTGATCACCGCGCCGATGAGGCCGGGGACCAGGGCTTGATCGCCGAATGCGAGCAGGATAAGCGGCAGGCCGACATATCCGGTGCTTGAATACATCGCGGTCAGGCCATGCATGCCGTGTGCCGTCAAACTGCCGGGGAATACCAAGCGCGCCACCACGAATGCTATCGCCATGGTGGCCAGCATGCCGCCGCCCAGGGCGCCCAGGAACGGCCAGTTGAAGAATTCGCCGGCCGGCACATGCGACAGCTTGATGAAGGCAAGCGCCGGCAGCGCAACGACAAACACGAAACGCGACAGGAATGCGCTGCCGTTCCTGTTCAAAACACCAAAATACCCGGCTGCGCAGCCGACCACCATGATGCCGAACAGCGGCAATATAATATTTGCAGCAATGGTGCCCACGCAGTCCCCTGATGGTTCGTGCGCGGGACCATACCCTACAGCGGCGTCAGATCAAATCGATCCGAATCGTCCTAACAGCCGTGATAGCGCATGCACCCGCGGTAATTCGGACCATGGCCCCAATTGTTGAGGCATGCGCGATGCCAGCGCCCGCACCGGCCGTAGCGTGGCCGCGGCGGCGCATAATAGGCAGGCGGGAGAGCCCACCAGGGATAACTGTACCAATAACCGCCGTGGAAGTGACGATAACTGCCATAGCGACGCCGATAGCGCCGGCCGTGGCGATGCCTGCGGTAGCGGCGATGGCGCACTTTTTCCGCCGCTGCACGCTCGTCAAGCTGCACGGAAGCGCCGGCAACAGCTGGGCCGCTTATTATCGCTGCCGATGCACTTCCGACACCTGCGGTCAGAGCGCCGACGCCAATTGCCGTTGCCAGAAATAGAGGGCTGAATATTTTCATGTTGTACTCCTTCGGTCCTGTTTAGAACACTGAGGTTAGATTTATATCCGCCCTACTGTTTTGACCCAAGTCAATGAGTCGCCGGGCATTGAACGGTGCAAGCGTGTCCGAATTGTGATCGATGGGCGACCAGTTACTCATGGCGGCGGCGGCCCTGGGCATTCAAATCCTGGCGGCCGGTCTGATCGGGAGGAAAGTTCTGGAAAGTTTGGTGAGCCCGACAGGTTTCGAACCTGTGACCTACTGATTAAAAGTCA
>JABDJG010000279.1 GCA_013002595.1 Hyphomicrobiales bacterium
ATTTCTTCAGCTCGAAGATACGCCGCGCCAGCTGCGTCTTGCCGGCCCCGGTCGGCCCGGTCAGCAGGATCGGCGCATCCGAGCGCACGGCAACCTGCTCGATCTCGTCGATCATCCGGTTGAAGCCGGCATCGCGGGTTGCAACGCCGGCCTTCAGGAACGAGGCGGCATCCTCGCTCTCGCGCTGGAAGCGGGCGGCAAGCTGATCGTATTTGGACAGATCAAGGTCAATGGCCGCATAGGAGCCGGGATGCCCGTCGCGCCAGCGCTTTGGGGGTGTGACCTGCAACAGCCGCCCCGGCATCTGCCGCGCTTCGGTCAACAGGAACATGCAGATCTGCGCCACATGCGTGCCGGTGGTGATCTGGATCAGATAGTCTTCGGTGTCCGGATCGAACGGATAGTTGGCAGCAAAATCATGCAGAGCGGCATAGACCTCGCCGAAATCCCAGGGATCGGCAAGGGCCAGGTCATGAATGCGCACCTCGGTTTCCGGCGACACCTGCCTGATGTCGCCGGCAATCCGCTCACCGAGTTTGCTGTGCGCCGGATCGCGCAACAATTCATAGCGGTCAACCAGAAGGTCGGGATGCTGGCATACCGAAACGCTTGGCCGCCAGCGGTTCCAGCGCTCCGGCCCGCTGGCCTTGTCCAGCGTGGTCCCCAGAAATCCGATGACAACTGTTTTGCTCATGCTAAGATTTATACAAAAATATAAAAAAAGATACAATAAGAGCGCAATTATGAGTTTTAAGTTGGTGTCAAACAATCCAATTGGCGATTGAGGAATTTTTTTATTGAGTTAAAACAATGAGATAAGTCTTTTCTGGCAACCCTGTTTTCAAACTGGCACAGCGATTGAAATGACCATACCAACACCGCTCACAATGGGTGGTCGAAAAACAGGAGGTCATCATGGCCAACAAAACACTCTTTGCATCCCTGAAGGGCGCCCTGCGCACCGATACCGTCAACTATGCCGGTGGCGCTGCCTACAAGCTGTCCGATCGTCAGGCGTTGGCCCAGATGGCCGCGACCGGGTGTCTGTCCCAGACCTATTACGCCGATGCGCGCACGCAGCTCGATGAGTTGTTGGCCGCCGCTGCCGCGGTCGAGCCCGACTTCCTGGCCAAGACGGCGATCTATGCCCGCCAGCACGGACACATGAAGGATACGCCGGCCGTCTTGCTGGCAGCCCTTGCCGCGATCTCGCCCGAGCACCTGTCACAGGCGTTCCCGCGTGTGATCACCAACGGCCGCATGGTCCGCAACTTCGTGCAGGTCATGCGCTCTGGCGCCACCGGGCGAAAGTCCCTCGGGTCGCGTCCCAAGGCCTTGATCCAGACCTGGTTGAACCAGGTGCCCGATGATGTGCTGTTGCGCGCTTCGATTGGCCAGTCGCCGTCGATCGCAGACGTGATCAAGATGGTGCACCCCAAGCCGGTATCGGCAAAGCGTGAAGCCATGTTTGCCTGGCTGATCGGTAAGCCGTGCGAGGCCCGGTTGCTGCCCAAGGTTGTGCAGGAATACCTTGCCTTCCGCGAGTGCCCGAAAGGCTCTGCTTTGCCGAATGTGCCGTTCCAGATGCTGACGTCGCTCGAATTGAGCAAGAAGCACTGGGCCAAGGTCGCCGATCGCGGCGGATGGCAGATGGTTCGCATGAACCTGAACACCTTCGCTCGCCACGGTGTCCTCGACATGACGACGTCGCAGCGCCGGATCGCCGATCACCTGGCAGACCGTGAGGCGATCGCCAAGGCACGGGTGTTCCCGTATCAGCTGATGGCGGCGTGGATGAACATCGACGCCAAGGTGCCTGGTCTGATCCGCGATGCTTTGGCCGAGGCCATGGAAATCGCCATCGAGAATGTCCCGGAATTGCCGGGTCGGGTAGTGGTTTGTCCGGACGTGTCCGGATCCATGACCATGGCGGTGACCGGCATGCGTGCAGGCGCCACATCGAAGGTGACGTGTATGGATGTTGCCGCCCTGATGGCCGCATCGGTCCTGCGCAAGAACCCCGGCGCCCGCGTGATCCCGTTCGACACGATTGCGCACACGGTGAACATCTCACCGGCCGATCGTGTGGTCGACAACGCGGCCAAGCTGTCGTCCTTCTTTGGAGGCGGAACCGCCTGTTCGGCGCCGCTGAAGAAGTTGAACGCCGAAAAGGCGCATGCCGATCTGGTCATCCTGGTGTCGGATAATGAATCCTGGGCTGACCGTTCGCGAGGCTTGGGAACTTCGGTAACCGCTGAGTGGGCAAAGCTGAAGAAGCGTTGCCCGAAGGCCAAGCTGGTCTGTCTGGATATCGCGCCGTACGCGACCACCCAGGCTGTTGAAGGGCCGGATGTGCTCAACATCGGCGGGTTCTCGGACACGGTGTTCGAGGTCATCGCCGCCTTCGCGACCAATCGCCTGGGCCCTGATCACTGGGTTGGCGAGATCGAGAAGGTCGAGCTGTAACGTAACGCATGGAGGTCCGGGGAATGCCGGCGGGACTACATGGCTGTCAACCCTAAGAAGGGTCTCGTCAACCGATTGTCCCCGGACCTCAAAAGGAGAAACTAGAAAACGCGGCGAATGCCGGTGGAACTACATCTGACCCGCAAGGTCGCAGGTTCGAGTCCTGCCCGGGCTGCCATATGGCCCGGTAGCTCAGTTGGTAGAGCATGTGGAAAACGTTTCGCCAAACCCTTGTCGCCGCAGTTATCGACAGAAACAGGAATTTAACGACGAGCAGAATAGAGTCGCGGCGAATGCCGGTGGAACTACATCGATCAGAATCGCCAGGTCGCGGGTTCGAGTCCCGTCCGGTCCATCAACCCATTTGCTATGAGGGCCGGTAGCTCAGATGGTAGAGCAGGAAACGTTTCACCACCCCCTTGTCGCCGCGGCTTTGCTCGCTAAGGATTGAACGGATGATTGTAATTGATGGATCGGAAGGTGAAGGCGGCGGGCAGATCTTGCGCTCGTCGCTGACGCTTGCCGTGATCACCGGCCAGTCGTTCCGTATCGAAAACATTCGCGCCGGCCGGCCCAAGCCCGGTCTGTTGCGCCAGCATCTGACAGCGCTTCAGGGCGCCGCTGCGATCTGTGGCGGCAAATATACCGACGAGACCGGGCTTGGCGCGACCACGGTCGAATTCTACCCGGGCAATGTGCGCGCCGGCACCTATGAGTTTGCCGTTGGCACCGCCGGCAGCGCCATGCTGGTGTTCCAGACCGTCCTGTTGTCGCTGTTGACCGCAGATGAGCCGTCTCGGGTCGTCATCACCGGTGGCACCCACAACTCGGCTGCCCCGCCGTTCGAGTTCATCGCGCGCGCCTTCCTGCCGCTGCTTGCCCGGATGGGTGCAGATATCAACCTGCGGCTGATCCACTACGGCTTCATGCCGGCCGGTGGCGGGCGCATCCTGGCCGATATCAAACCGGTTTCGCACCTGCAGCCGCTGGAATTGCTCGAGCGTGGCCCGCAACAGGACATCTTCGCCGAGGCCTTTTTTGCCAACCTGCCATTCGAGATTGCCGAGCGCGAACTTGAAGCCATCGGCAGCCACCTGTCACTGCCCGGCCCGGCAAAGCGGATCCGCGAGGTCAAATCCAGCGGTCCCGGCAACGTCATGATGGTAACCGTTGAGAGTGAACACATTACCGATGCCTTTACCGGCTTCGGCCGCCGCGGTCTGCGCGCCGAGGAAGTTGCTCGCGAGGTCGCAGATGAGGCCGGGGACTATCTGGCATCGGATGTGGCCGTCGGGCCGCATCTGGCCGACCAGCTCATGCTGCCGATGGCGATTGCCGGCGGCGGCGCCTTCACCACGCTAAAGCCAACCCGCCATGCCCGCACCAATGCGGCGACGATCGCCAGGTTCCTGCCGGTCGAGACAACATTCGAGCCGCTTGATGACCGTCGCGGCGTAACCGTGCGCATCGGCGCGGCGAAAGGACAAAGTTCAGGACAAAGCTAATGCGGCATCTCATCATCATGTGCGGCGCACCCGGCGCCGGTAAATCGACATTCATTGAACAGCAGGGCCTGCGGCCGTTCACGATCTCACCGGATGAGTTTCGCCTGCGCCTTGGCGGCATCGTCATGTCGCCATCGGGCGAAATGACCGTCAACCACGCCCATGAAAAGCGGGTTTGGGCCGAGGTCGAGGACGTGCTCGACTTCAAGATGGGCCAGGGCCAGCTGGTCGTCATTGATGCCACATTCCAGAAACCCGGCGACTTTACGCTACCGGTCCGCCTGGCCGAGCGGCATATGTATGAGGTCTGGTGCGTAGATTTCTCCGGCGTGCCCAAGGAACTCGCTCTGGAGCGTAACCGCCTGCGCGAGGCCTACAAGGTGGTGCCCGATCAGGTGATTGAAACCGCCTATGAGCGTTTTGCCCGCCATCCGATGCCCAAGAACGTGACCCGCATTGCCACTGCTGATCTCGAAGGTGAGCAGTTTCTCGACCGTCTCGAGCCGAAAATGCGCGATCTGTCTTCCTATCGCGAAGTGATGCACATCGGCGATCTCCAAGGGTGTTATGCCCCTGTCGAAGAACTCTTTGCCGATGGCTTCAAGGACGACACCTACTACATCTTCATCGGTGACCTGCTCGACCGCGGCATCCAGAACGGCGAGGTGATCCGCTTTGCCATGCGCGAGATCGTACCGCGCGACAATGTCGCCTTCATCTACGGCAACCACGAGTACCATATCCAGCGCTTTGCCAAGAACCTCGATCCGGTCTCGCGCGAGTTCAAGTTCAACACGCTGCCGCAGCTCGAGGCCGTCAAGTTCACCCGCAAGGAAGCAAACGCCCTGCTGGCGAAAGCAGACGACGCCTTCACCTATACCTTCCGTGGCCACAAGATGCTGGTCACCCACGCTGGCCTGTCACGTGTGCCGGACCGGTTGGCAACATTGGCCGGACTGCAGTTCTGGAAGGGCACCGGCACCTATGACGACCCGGTCGACCAGACGTTTTCCGACCTGATGGCCGGCACCGGCTGGATGCAGGTGCATGGTCACCGCAACTCAAACAAGCTGCCCGTTGAGGCGGCGCCTGGCAGTTTCAACCTGGAAGCCGAGATCGAGTTTGGCGGCCAATTGCGCGTCATGTCGCTCATCGCCGGCAAGAACCGTGTTGAGATCGAGACCCGCGAGATCGAGAACAAGGTGTTCCGCAAGAAGGCCAAGGGCCGCCGCGGCGATAGCATCTCGGCGAGCGATCCCGGTGAGCGCGGCAAGGTTTCCGAAAAGCTGTTGACCGAGTTGGAAGGCCATTCTCTCGTGCGGGCCAAGTCGTTCACGACGCATCCGCATATCCGCTCGCTCAACTTCACCACCAAAGCCTTCAAAAGCGGCCAATGGGATGACGTCAACATCATGGCCCGCGGCCTGTTCATCGCCGACGACAGGGCCATCGTTGCCCGCTCCTATCCCAAGTTCTTCAACCTGGAAGAGCGCCCTGAAACCCAGATGCGAAATTTGCGCAACCGGCTGCAGTTTCCACTGAAAATGTGGGTCAAGGAGAACGGTTATCTTGGCATTCTCGGCTGGGACCATATCGGCGATGAGCTGTTCTTTGCCTCAAAGAGCACGCCCGAATCCGAGTTCGCCGGCTGGTTCCGCGAGATTTTTACGAGCGAAGCCGGCGACCGGGGCCTGTCGCGCGCCAGGGACATTGTCGGCAAGCGCAACCTCAGCCTGGTGTTCGAGGTCAACGACCCGGTCCGCGACCCGCACATGATTGCCTATGACACCGCGCATGTGGTTCTGCTCGATGCGATCCGCCGCGAGGAAAAGTACGCCCGGCTTGACTATCAAGAGCTCAAGCAGATCGCCTCGGTTCTAGGTGTGCGCGTCAAACAGCCCGGCCCGACCTTTGCCCAATGGAAGGATTTTGAAGGCTGGTGCAAGTCGATCGAGGCGCAAGGGCGTTATTACCAGTGGCGCAACGAGCATATCGAAGGCTTCGTCGCCGAGGACCTTGCCGGCTTCCACTTCAAGATCAAGCTCGACTTCTACAGCTTCTGGAAGTGGATGCGCGGCCACCGCGACAAGATCCGCCGCGCCCGTGAAAAGGACCAGCCCCTGCCGGCCCCGCCCGATGATGATCTGGCGGCAGACTTCCACGAGTGGCTGATCGTCCAGCCCGACGAGGCCCTGGAGCGCGACATCATCCAGCTGCGTCAGGAGTTTGAGGGGCAGTAAACAGCCCGTCCACCGGCATAAGGCTCAGCGGTGCTGATTGTTTCAGTTATTGCATGAGCCAGATCAAAATTCAGTTGGGTGACCTCTTGTCAGCCAATATACTGGCCCCTTCCAGGAGGACCGAACCATGACTACCCTCACCGGCAATCAATTGAAGCTGCAGGCTGCCGCCAGAGAGCTGGCAGAAACCGAGATCAGGCCACGTGCTGCTGAGGTCGACCAGACCGAGGAATATCCCTGGGACAATGTCGAGCGGCTGACCGAAGCCGGTTTCATGGGCATGACGATCCCCACCGAGTACGGCGGGCGCGGGCTCACCTATCATGATGCCGTGCTGGTCATTGAAGAAATGGCCCGGGTCTGCAGCATCACCGGGCGCATCGTCGTTGAGGCCAATATGGGCGCCATTGGTGCGGTCATGAAATACGGCTCGGACAAGCAAAAGAAACTGGCGGCTGGCAAGGTGCTGGCTGGCGATAAACCGGCGATCTGCATTACCGAACCCGAGGCCGGCAGCGCGGCCACCGAGATGACGACGAGCGCGGTCAAGAAGGGCGACCGCTACATCATCAACGGCAAGAAACACTGGATCACCGGCGGTGGCGTCTCGCAATTCCATATGATTTTCGCCCGTGTGGTTGAGAACGGCGCTTCAAAAGGCATCGCCGGCTTCATTGCCATTCGCGGCGAGGCACCGGGCCTCAGGATCGGCAGGCGCGAGCCGACCATGGGCCTGCGCGGTATTCCTGAAACGGAAGTCTTCTTTGAGGATCTGGAAGTGCCGGAAGACATGGTTGTGATCCCGCCCGAAGGTCTTAAACGCGGCTTTGCCGGGCTGATGAACGCCTATAACGGCCAGCGCGTCGGCGCCGGCACCGTGGCGCTCGGCATTGCCCAGGGCGCCTATGAACTGGCGCTCGATTATGCCCGTGCGCGTGAGCAGTTCGGCCGGCCGATCGCCGAATTCCAGGGCCTGCAGTGGATGCTGGCCGACATGTCGATCGGCCTTGCTGCATCGCGCGCCTTGATCCATCAGGCTGCCGCCAGCGGCGGGTCGGGCTTTCCCGACATGTGCCAGGCCGCCCAGGCCAAGATCCTGGCGTCGGAGACCGCCATCAAGGTCACCAACGATGCCCTGCAGATCCATGGTGCGGCCGGTTATTCGCGCAACAACCCGCTTGAACGCATGGCCCGCGATGCCCGCATGTTTACCATCGGTGGCGGCACAGCGCAGATCCTGCGCACCCAGGTTGCCGGCCAGATTCTCGGCATCAAGGTGCCGCAGACCCGCGATGGCTATATCAAACCGTCAAAACTGGCGGCAGAATAATCCATGCAACAAGTCACCGATGCCAATGGCCTTTCCTATACCGCTTCCAATTCAGACAGCGCCGACAAGTTTGCCGAGCTGACACGTGCCTATCTTGGCTTCCGGCCCGATACCGGCCTTGTCCTCAAGGACCTTCTGACAGCCGATCCGGACATGCCCATGGCCCAGTGTGCCAAGGGCTACTT
>JABDJG010000311.1 GCA_013002595.1 Hyphomicrobiales bacterium
CGACTTGCCTGCCTATCGGCGTCCGGTGAACATGGTGTTTCAGCACTATGCCCTGTTTCCCCATCTCAACGTTGCCGACAACGTGGCCTACGGCTTGAAACAACGCGCGCCGCGCCCGGCCAAACCCGAAATTGCCCGCCGGGTGGATGAGATGCTGGAGATGGTGCAGCTTGCCGGCTATCAGGGCCGGCGTGTCTGGGAGATGTCCGGTGGTCAGCAGCAGCGCGTGGCGCTGGCTCGGGCGTTGATCAACAAGCCCAAAGTTTTGCTACTGGACGAGCCGCTCGCCGCACTCGACCGCAAACTGCGCCGCGAGATGCAGATTGAACTGCAAACCCTGCAGCGCAACGTCGGCATTACATTCATCCTCGTCACCCACGATCAAGAAGAAGCTCTGTCGATGAGCGATCGTGTCTGCATCATGCGCGACGGCAGAATTGTACAGGTCGGTGCACCTCGGGAACTTTATGACCAACCGACCAATCGCTATGTTGCCGATTTCGTCGGCAAGTCGAATTTCTTTGAAGGCAAGGTGACTGCAGCAAAAGGCGCACAACTGAGCGTCCAGCTGGATTGCGGCAAGGCATTAGCCTCGTCCTGCCCACACAACCCGGCTGACCTCAGCGTAGGAGACAGAGTGAGTGTCAGCGTCAGGCCGGAACAGCTGGTTCTGGCACGAAATAAGAACAATCTGCTGGGCGTCAGCGCCTTTCAGACCGGCGCTACCGTTGTCAACCGGATCTTTCTTGGCGAACACACCGAATATCTGCTGCGTGATGAGGCTCTGGGTGATTTCCTGGTGCTGGCGCCACGGCAAAATGAACTCAGCGAGCGGCCATTGGACATCGGCGAGATTGTCCATGTGGCCTCGAGCCGGGAAAGCGCCCTGGTCTTGGGTGCAGCTTAGCTTGGACGTAACCACAACTGGGCCCAAACGGCCCGCAGGGAGAGAGCCATGTCGAAGAATGATACCCCAATCACCCGCCAGAAGTTCATTGAAGAACTGCTGCGCTATAAGCGCGGTTCGATCAGCCGCCGCCATTTTCTCGGTGTGACTGGACTGGGCACAGCCACCGCGGTCATGGCGGCAGCAATGCCCGGTTTACGCCCGCGCCCGGCATTTGCCGGCGAAATTGGCGACCGTGTCGTTTTGGCGACCTGGCCGAACTATCACGATGAGTCGAACTTTGAAGCATTCACCAAGGCGACCGGGGCCAGCGTTCAGGTCAATGTTTTCGGCTCGAACGAGGAAATGTTGGCCAAGCTACAGGCCGGCGGCAGCGGCTGGGATGTGTTTGTGCCGACCAATTACACGATCACCACATATGTCGGTGAAGACCTGATCGAGCCGCTCGATACTTCCAAATTGCCGAACTACAAGGCCGATGCATTCGAACCCAGATTTTCCGATGCAGGTACCGTGGGTGGCAAGTTGTATGCCGTGCCGAAGAACTGGGGCACCACCGGTTATGTCGTCAACACAAAACATACCAAGGGCAAGGCCCTGACCACATGGAAGGAATTCTGGGACATCACCAAAACCGATTTCTCCGGCCGCACAATGGTCCACGATTATCAACTGACCACCATTGGTAACGCCTTGAAGTATTTTGGTTATTCGTTCAATTCAGTGAAAGAGAACGAGCTGGCCGATGCCGAAAAACTGCTGCTGGAGGTCAAGCCGCACCTGTTTGCCATCAACTCTGACTATCAACCTTCATTGCGCAACGGCGATGCATGGATGTCCATGTGCTGGACCGGCGATGGCAAGCAACTGAACAATGATATGCCGGAGATGGCCTATGTACTGGGCACCGAGGGCGGAGAGATCTGGAGCGATTATTATGCCGTGCCCAAGAGCGCGCCGCACCGCGATGCAGCCTATGCGCTCATCGACTTCATGCTCGACCCGGCCGTCAATGCCAAGGAAGTCAAGGCGCACGGTTATCCGGTTGCAGACAGTCGGACCAATGCATTGTTGCCCAAGGAGTTGCTCGAGGATCCGATCCTGTATCCGGCAAAAGAACTACTCGATGCACTCGAGTTCGGCGCAGCAGCAACCTTGACCGACCCGAACCGCGCTGAATTGTTGGCGCGTTTCAAAGCTGCCTAGACTCCCCGGCGGGGCGGGCATTGCAATGCAATCCTATTCGACCAGGCTTTTCTTGCTGGCGCCGGCAACAGTTTGGTTTGCTGCGATGCTCGTCCTCCCGCTCATTGTCGTTTTCGTATTCAGTTTTGGCGAGCGGGCCGCCGCCGGCGGCTACGTTCCCGCGTTGACGCTTGCCCAATATGCCAACCTGCCGGCGCGTTTCACCGCGTTCAAGAACACCATGACGCTGGCGCCGCTTGGCACTTTGGCCGCACTCATCGTTGCCTATCCTCTGGCCTATTTCCTTGCCGTTCGTGCCAGCCCGAAATGGCGCACGATCCTTTTGGTGATGGTTATCGTGCCGTTCTGGACCAGTATCCTGATCCGCACATACGCCTGGATTTTCATTCTGGGTGGCCGCGGCATTCCGAACCTGCTCGATATGATCGGTATCGAAGGTGTGCGGTTGATCAATACGCCGTTGGCGGTTCTCGTCGGCATTATCTACGGCTACCTGCCGCTCATGGTGTTTCCGATTTATGTCAGCCTTGAAAAACTCGACAAGCGCTTGCTTGAGGCCTCGGCCGATCTCGGCGCCCGGCCGTGGCGCAGTTTTCTGCAAGTGACACTGCCTTTGTCACTGCCGGGAATGGCAACCGGCTGCATGCTGGTCTTCATCTTGTTGATGGGGGAATTCCTGATCCCGGCGATGTTGGGCGGCGGCAAGGTATTCTTTGTCGGCAACGCCCTGGTCGATCTGTTTCTGCAATCACGTAACTGGGCCTATGGATCGGCCGTCGCAACGACTCTGGTCGTCGTCATGCTGGTAACCGTCACGCTCTACATGCGGCTGATGTCGCGCGGCGCCAACCAGCGCGACGATGTCGGGATCTTCTGATGCGAGCGTACGCCATTGTGGTCTATTTGTTCCTGTATGTGCCGATTGGCATCATCGTCCTGTTCAGTTTCAACGCCGGACGTCATGCCAGCAGCTTCCAGGGCTTTTCGGTCAAATGGTATGGCAAGTTGCTGTCGAATCCTTTTGCCATGGACGCTTTGACAACCAGCCTGATTGTTGCTTCGACGACAGCGGTTCTCGCCAGCCTGTTTGGCACCATGGCGGCACTCGGCCTGCAGGGTGTACATGGCAGATGGCGGGCGCTCTATGACGCTGTGATCTATATTGCAATCATGGTTCCAGGCATCGTGATCGGCATCGCCACGCTTATTGCCCTGGTCACCGTGTTCAATTTCGCCAATCCGGTCATCCTCGCGCTGTGGCCACAAGCTTTTGGCGCAGCGCCGAAGCTCAATCTTGGCGTCGGGTCCTTGATCGCCGCACACACGCTGTTCACGATGGCGCTCGTGATCGTCATCGTCCGCTCGCGTCTTGCCGGTATGGACCGCGCGTTGATCGAGGCCTCAGCCGACCTTTATGCACCACCGGTGCGAACCTTCTGGCAAATCACGATGCCGCAGATTTTTCCAGCGGTGCTGGCTGGATTCCTGCTCAGCTTCACCTTCAGTTTCGATGACTTCATCATTGCCTTTTTTGTTGCAGGCGCCGAGACGACCCTTCCTGTCTATGTGTTTTCCTCGATCCGCCGCGGCGTGACCCCGGAAATCAATGCCATCGGTACTCTGGTTCTGACCACATCTCTTGTTTTGCTGATCGTGGCGCAATTCCTACTGCACGGCAGGGGGACAAGACGGCCAAGGGGGGCATCAAATGACTGACGCTCATTTCAATGCCGCTGGCGTACAGCAAATCATCCAGGACCGGGTTGCAGTCATCACCGGTGCCGGCTCGGGCATCGGACGCGCCAGCGCGCAGATCCTTGCCCGGCATGGCGCAATAATTGTTTCATCCGACCTGGATTTGGCCTCTGCTGAGCAAACAGCCGATCTCATTTGTTCAGCAGGCGGGCGGGCGACATCGATTGAAGCGGATGTTTGCCAAGATGCAGCTCTGGAGAAGTTGATTGGTTACACAATCGAGAAATTTGGCCGTCTTGATATTCTGCATTCGCATGCCGGCATTCAGGTTGAGGGGACGCTGGAGCAGATCAACCCCGACGGCATGGATGCGTCATGGCAGCTCAATGTTCGTGCCCATTTCGTCGCCGCCCGCCTGACAGTGCCACATATGAAACGCCAGGGCGGCGGTTCCATTGTCATAACGGCGTCTAATTCCGGCGTGCAGCTGGACCGCGAAATGATCGGCTATGCCACTTCAAAACATGCGGTGGTTGCCATGGCCCGGCAAATCGCACTCGACTATGCCCGGCATAACATCAGGGTCAATGCACTGTGCCCCGGATGGGTCGACACGCCGTTCAACGCGCCTTTCATGAAGCAGATGGGTGGTCGCGCGCAATTGGAATGCTATGTTAAAGAGCAAATTCCCATGGCGCGCTGGGCCAGTGCAGAAGAGGTCGCCGAAGCCGCCTTGTTCCTGGCGTCAGATCGCTCATCGTTCATGACCGGGCAAGCTCTTGTTATCGATGGAGGAGAATGCTTACGATGAAGGTAGCGGGCAATTGACATGACAATTGATCATCCATCCTACACCGGCAAGTGCCTCTGCGGCGCTGTCCACTATGAAGTGAACGGCATTCTGGACGATCCCCACCTTTGCCATTGCGGCCAGTGCCGCCGCCAGAGCGGCCATTTCACCGCCGGCGTCGGTGCAAAACGGGCCGAACTTTCTGTGACGGGTGAAGACAAGCTGATCTGGTACCGGTCTTCATCATTTGCCGCCCGCGGTTTTTGCAGTGCCTGCGGGTCGATCCTGTTCTGGGATGATGGCAGTGACCGCGTTGGCATCAATATGGGCAGCCTTGATCAGCCGACCGGGCTCAAGCTGGAGCGCCATATTTTTGTGGAAGACAAGGCCGACTACTACGACATCGACGATGACCTGCCACAGTTTATCGGCCTGGATCAGCCAAAAAAGCTGACTGAGGCGGGCAGCCGTTAGCGCTGTGCCTAAAACCTTAATCTCAACGGGCCCTGGAACGATCGAAACAGGCAAGGGCCAATGCCGCGCATAACGTGCCGACGGCGCCCCACACCAGGACCCCGTGGCTCTCACCGAACAGGACCATGCCCCAACCGATGCCGGCAAACAGGGATATGAACGTGCCGAAGGAAACGAAGACGCCGCCCGTCGTCTGGATAAGGTAAAAATAGATCAGGCTCTCGACGACGCCAGCCATCACGAACACCGCGATCGCCCATTCCGCTGTTGACCAGGTTGTGGCCATGCTCACGGGATCACCGAGAGCAGCGAAAATCGGCAATACCAGAACTGTTGCGACAAGTGTCTCGCCGGTCACCGCCTGAAGCGATGTCCATCCCTTCGGCCAGTAGACGGCGGCATAGATTGACTCGATGCCGTAGCAGGCCGGCACCAATAGCGCCAGCAGCATCCAGGGCGCAGCGCCCAGGCCCGGCAGTTCGATCTGCGGCCACAACACCAAAGCAATGGCGATCAGACCGCAGACCAATGCCAGCACGCGCTGCAAAGACACGAACTCCGTACGCAGCGCCAAGGCGATCGAGATCGATACGACCGGTGCCAGGCAGCCGATCAGCGTCAGGATGCCGGCCGGTATATGTGGCGCCGCATAGAGCGCGGCACCGAGCGGGATGACGTAACCCAGAACCGCCGTGATCAGCAGAAAGGCGATGCGCCCCCGATTGACGGCAAACGATTGTTTGCGCAGATACATGATCGCGCTGAAGGCGATCGACAGCAGGACCAGCGCCAGCATGAGGATGTTGATTTCGCTGTAGCCGCCCTCGGCGGCCAGCTTCAGCATGGCAAACTGCAGCCCCCACAGCGCGCCCATGATCACCAGTAGCAACAGCGCGACGGGACGTTTCACCGTTTGTTTCGGCTCAGACCTCATGTCAATGTTGACCGTCATTCATCCGGGATACTGCGCGAGCCGTGTGAAAGCCACAAGCAATGTTACTTTCGTGCGGAATTCAAGCTCGGGTCTTGTGCGCTCGCGCCGGGCTTTTTCTATCGCGATTGGTAGCGTATGATTTTGTTCGTCATAGTTGCGTGAAGTAGGTTCATGTTCCCCGGTTTAGAGCCACCCGACCTGGAAGTCGTTCACGATTTTCCACACGAGATAACTGAGACCGAAACGGAATGGATCCCCATGCCGGACGGCGTGCGGCTTGCTGCGCGCATCTGGCGGCCTGCAGGCTCAGACAGTGAGCCGGCGCCGGCGGTGCTCGAATATATTCCCTACCGCCGCCGTGACGCGCGGCTGGCAGATGATGAGCGCATCCATCCCTGGTTTGCCGGGCACGGCATAGCCGGTATCCGCGTCGACATCCGTGGCACGGGGGATTCCGATGGGCTCCTGCAGGACGAATATCTCAAGCTCGAGCTCGACGATGCGATCGCGGTGATCCACTGGATCGCCGAGCAGTCCTGGTGCGACGGCAATGTCGGCATGATGGGCCTGTCCTGGGGCGGCTTCAATTCGCTGCAGGTCGCCGCCCGAAATCCAGCGCCTCTGAAGGCGATCATCGCCGTTGGCGCGACAGTCGACCGCTACAATGACGACATTCACTACAAGAACGGTTGCCTGCTCAATGAAAACTTCGGCTGGGCGGCCTCGCTGATGGCGTTTTCGACGCGCCCGCCCGACCCGGATGTGGTGGGACGCGGTTGGCGCGAAATATGGCGTAAACGACTTGAGAATCTGCCGTTTTATGCTGAGAACTGGTTTGCCCATCAGACCCGCGATGAGTATTGGAAACACGGCTCGGTTTGCGAAGACTACGCCGACATCAAGTGCCCGGTGATGATCGTTGCGGGGTGGAGTGATCTGTATGTCAACGCGTTGCCGCGGCTGCTTGAGAACTTGCAAGTCCCGTGCCGCGCCATTGCCGGCCCGTGGGCGCATCAGTATCCGCATCTGGCCAGCCCGGGCCCGTTGATCGACTTTATGGGCGAAGCGACCAGGTGGTGGCAGCGCTGGCTGGTCGATGATGCCCCCGAGCAGACCGATGAGCGCTCCTATCTGGGTTTCGTTCAGCATGGCGCTCCTCCTGACCCGTTTGCACAAACCGTGCCCGGGCACTGGCTTGAGGCCTCGCGATGGCCGTGCCCGAATGTTGAAGTGATGACGATCTTTCTGGGTGATGAGAGCCGTAGTGAGGATGCCCAATTCTCCGACACGCAAATTCATTCACCGCTTGATACCGGCACGAGCTATGGCGAGTTGGTCCCGCACTGTTCCGGTCCGGAAATGCCGCTCGATCAACGCAGCGACGATGGCTGCAGTGTCATATACGAGACAAGCCCGCTGCCCGATGCGCTCGATATCTGGGGCGATCCTGCCTTTGAGGCACAGATTTCTTCGAGCGCCCCGGACGGCAATCTTATCGTGCGGCTTTGCGATGTGTCGCCGGACGGCTTCTCGCAGCGCGTATCCGTCGGCGTCTTGAACCTGCGCCACCTTTGCGGCAATGGAAATCCGGAACCGTGCCCGGTTGGCACGCCCGTCTTCTGCCGGATCGGGCTCGACCATGTGGCGCATCGCTTTCCTGCGGGCCACAAGATCCGGATTTCCCTGTCGACGGCCTGCTGGCCGGCCATCTGGCCGGCAAAGAACGATCCCGTGTTGTCTCTGGTCAATTCCCTGGCAAAGCTCGATCTCCCGGTGGTGGATGAAGGCGAGCACGTCAAACAGGTACAGCCTGCCGGACCAGCCGCGCCGCCGCCAATCATCGTGAAAACCCCAAGGCAGCCCAGAAACGAGCGCCGGATTACGCGTGATGAGGTTGCCCGCAGGACGGTGCTTGATATCCGCGACGATTACGGCAAGGTCGAATTCGCCAACCACGGCATGATGAATGACGGCGTCAAATGGGAACGCTACACAATCAGTGACGGTGATCCGCTATCGGCAACCTGCGATATAGGTTGGACTTTGGCTCTCGGCCGGTCTGGCTGGTTGGCGCAAACCAAGACGACGACCCGGTTGACCTGCGATGAAACCCACTATCACCTGCACGCCACGGTGACCGCAATCGATGGCGATCTGGAGATCTTCAGTCGTTCCTGGCGCAAGAGCATCAAACGGCAATAAGCCGTTGCCGTCTTGCATTCATATCTTATTTGTCGGCGCACTTGACACAGGACACGGCCGAGGGGTCGATCTCCAGCCGCTTGTCCGGAATCTCCTCGCCGCATTCCTGGCAATATCCGTATTCGCCATCTCCAAGCCGCCGAAAAGCCTGGTCGATGCGCAGCAATTCCGATGCTCTGGCGCGCTCCTGGGCCTGCGACATCGCCTGTTGCTGCATGGCGTCCATCCGGCTGAGCCGGCCCACCGACTGCTGATCGAGCGTCACCGCTGCCCGGTCATCCGCCGACATTGCCGACATCGCCTCCAGTTCGGTCTTGCGGGCGTCCAGCCGCGCCCGCGCCAGTTTTTCGTCAACAGCCATGGTGTCACCCGATTGAATCGGTCTATCAGTAACGAACTCTAACCGACTCTGATCGTTCAGGAAATCGGGGTAATCTGTCATGACCGTATTTATCGTGGGCCTCGTGCTGTTTTTCGGCGTTCATCTGATCCCGATGACGCCATTGAAGCCGGTGTTGCACAAGGCTCTTGGCGAAAAGCCGTATAAGGGACTGTTTTCGCTGGTCGCCCTGGTCGGCCTCGGTGTCACCATCTGGGGCTTTTCAATGTTGCGCTCCGGTCCGGCCGCATTCCCGATCTACTGGCCGCCCGAGTGGACCAAATCGCTTACCACCGTTTTGGTTCTGATCGGTTTCGTCTGCCTCGCTGCTTCCCACACCAAGGGTTATCTGAAAAAGCTTCTGCGGCACCCGATGTCGATCGGTATTGCGCTTTGGTCGGCCGGCCATCTGCTGTCCAATGGCCGCCAGGCCGCGGTCATCCTGTTTGCCTGTTTCCTCGCCTACGCTTTGCTGGATATCATCGTGGGACTGCTCAAGGGTAGTGTGCCGGCCCATGAACCCAAAATGTCCGGCGACGTGATCGCGGTGATCGGCGGCGTTGCCGCATTCGCCCTTTTTGGCTGGCTGCACCAGTACATGGTCGGCATACCCCTGTTCTGATGTTGCTGCTTGCTTTTGCCGTCGCCCTGTTCGCACTGACCCATCTGATCCCGGCCATGCCGGCGCTCAAGCAACGCCTGCAGAGCAAGCTGGGTGC
>JABDJG010000315.1 GCA_013002595.1 Hyphomicrobiales bacterium
GACGACAAGGGGAGGGTTGTTCAATTCTCTCGCGCATGGCACATCGACAGCATAATGACCCGTGAGGAGCGAATGCGATGACAGATGCGGCGCCGGTTTTTCACAATGTGCTGGATGCGATCGGCAACACGCCGATGCATGAAGTGACCAAGATGGATACAGGCAAGTGCCGGCTGTTCCTGAAATTGGAAAACCAGAACCCGGGCGGCTCGATCAAGGACCGGATCGGTCTGTCGATGGTTCTTGCCGCCGAAGCCGACGGCTCGATCAAGCCGGGCGGGACGCTGATCGAGGCAACCGCCGGAAACACCGGACTGGGGCTGGCGCTGGTTGCAGCCCAGCGAGGCTACAAGGTCGTCATCATCGTGCCGGACAAGATGGCTCAGGAGAAGATCTTTCATCTCAAGGCCATGGGGGCGGACGTTATCACCACGCGGTCCGATGTCGGCAAGGGGCATCCGGAGTACTATCAGGACATGGCCGAGCGCCTGGCAGGCGAGAACGGCTGGTTCTATATCAACCAGTTCGGCAATCCGGCCAATCCGCATGCCCATGAAACCTCGACCGGGCCGGAGATCCTGGCCCAGGTTGATGCTGCGGGCGTCAAGCTTGATGCCATGGTCTGCGGTGTCGGCTCAGGTGGTACGGTTACCGGGCTGTCCAATTGTTTTGCCGATCATTCGCCGGATACCGTAATGGTGCTGGCGGATCCCGAAGGCTCGATCCTGACGCATTATGTCGAGACCGGCGAGATATCCGAAGATGTCGGCTCTTGGATGGTGGAGGGGATCGGAGAGGATTTCCTGCCGCCGATCTGCGATCTGTCGCGCACCAAAACGGCTTATACGATCAGTGACGAGGAAGCGTTCCTGACCGCCCGCGAAGTGCTCGAAAAAGAAGGCATTCTGGCCGGATCATCGTCGGGAACGCTGATTGCAGCAGCGCTGAAGTGGGCACGCGCACAGAGCGAGCCGAAGACCGTCGTCACCTTTGTATGTGACAGCGGCAACAAGTACCTGTCGAAAATGTTCAATGATTTCTGGATGTTGGACAATGGTTTTATCAAGCCCAGTCAAACAGGCGATCTGCATGACCTGATTGCCCGCAAGCATGGCGAGCATCAGGCGGTGACGATCAAGCCATCAACGCCTCTGGAGCAGGCCTACCGGCAGATGAAACTGCATGATATCTCGCAGTTGCCGGTGCTTGATGAGGACCACAATCTGGTCGGCATCCTCGATGAGGAGGACCTGCTGCTGCATGTCTATCAGTGCTCATGCTTTGACGGCGTGACATCTGACATCATGGCCAAAGACCTGCGCACGGTCGGGCCCGATGATACGATCGACCGGGTGCTGCTGCTGCTGACCAAAGGCATGGTCGTGCCGGTTGTCAGCGACAACGCGTTTCACGGGCTGATCACCAAGATCGACGTGCTTAATCACCTGCGCCTGCATGCGGCGTCCAACTGACCACCAGGAAACAGCTTATGAAAAAGAACCGTCAGGGATTTGCCACACGGGCCATTCACGCCGGCCAGCGGCCGGATCCGACCACCGGGGCCATCATGACGCCGATCTACGCGACCAGCACCTATGTGCAGGAAAGCCCCGGTGTTCACAAAGGTTATGAGTATTCACGCTCGGCCAATCCGACCCGGCAAGCGCTGGAAGACTGCATGGCTGATCTTGAAAACGGCGCGCGCGGGTTTGCGTTCGCATCCGGGCTGGCGGCAGAGGCGACGATCCTTGAGGTGCTCGATGCCGGCTCGCACATCGTTGCCGGCGACGATCTTTATGGCGGCACCTACCGGCTGCTGGAGAATGTGCGCAAGCGGACAGCTGGACATACCACCAGCTTTGTTGATTTTTCCGATCTGGCCAAGGTCGAGGCGGCGATCAGGCCTGAAACCCGAATGCTGTGGGTCGAGACGCCAACCAACCCGCTGCTCAAGATCGCTGATCTCGAAGCGATGGCACAGCTCGGCAAGAAACATGGGCTGATCACCGTTTGCGACAACACGTTCTGTTCGAGTTATGTGCAGCGGCCACTCGATTTCGGTATCGATGTGGTGTTCCATTCGGCGACCAAGTATCTCAATGGCCATTCCGATGTGGTCGGCGGCATCGCCGTTGTTTCGGGCGAAACGCCGCACGAAGGGCTGGCCGATCAACTGTTGTACCTGCAGAACGCGGTTGGCGGCGTCATGGGGCCGTTCGATTCATTCCTGGTGCTGCGCTCGCTGAAGACGCTGCCGGTGCGCATGGAGCGCCATTGCGAGACCGCTGCCGAGATCGCCAGCTGGCTGAAAGCCCATGACAAGATCGCCAAGGTGTACTACCCGGGTCTTGCCGATCATCCCGGTCATGATATCGCCAAGCGCCAGATGCATGGCGGCGGCGGCATGGTGTCAGCGGTGCTGAAGGGCGGGCTTGAAGCGGCCAGGCGGATGCTGGAGCGCACCGATCTGTTTGCGCTGGCGGAAAGCCTTGGCGGTGTCGAAAGCCTCATCGAGCATCCCGCGATCATGACGCATGCCTCGATCCCGGCTGAAATTCGCGCCGAGATCGGTGTTGATGACGGGCTGGTGCGCTTGTCGGTCGGCATAGAGGACCACGATGATCTGATTGCCGATCTCGAAAACGCCTTGAGGTGAGGGTGATGACGCTGACCGATACTGTCACCGATGCGGGCAGTCATCCGCTGTTTGCCGATGTGC
Organism: Hyphomicrobiales bacterium; assembly: GCA_013002595.1. Classification (GTDB taxonomy): domain Bacteria; phylum Pseudomonadota; class Alphaproteobacteria; order Rhizobiales; family Aestuariivirgaceae; genus JABDJG01. The sequence goes on from JABDJG010000315.1 coordinate 2,720, forward strand.
CGTCTTCGGTCGACTTCAAGAAAATGCGCAAACGCCTGGTGCGCCAGGTCCGTCAGGCAATCGATGATTTCTCGATGCTGGCAGGCATGGACAAACGACGCTGGCTGGTTGGCCTGTCGGGCGGCAAGGACTCATACGGCCTGCTTGCCATCCTGCTGGACCTGCAATGGCGCGGCTTGTTGCCGGTTGAGCTGATCGCCTGCAATCTCGATCAGGGCCAGCCGAACTTTCCCAAGCATGTCCTGCCGGAATTTCTCACCCGTCATGGCATCGCGCACCGGATCGAATACAAGGACACCTATTCGATCGTCACCGGCAAGCTGCCGGCGGCGGCGACCTATTGTTCATTATGCTCGCGCCTGCGCCGCGGCCATCTTTACCGGATCGCGCGCGAGGAAGGCTGCCAGGCGCTCGTTCTTGGCCATCACCGCGAGGATATCCTGGAGACGTTCTTTCTCAACATGTTTCACGGCGGGCGGCTCAGCGCCATGCCGCCAAAACTGCTCAACGACGACGGCGATCTTCAGGTGCTGCGCCCGCTTGCCTATTGCGCCGAAGCCGATCTCGACAGGTTCGCCCGCGCCATGGCCTTCCCGATCATCCCGTGCGACCTGTGCGGCTCACAGGACGGCCTGCAGCGCGATGCCATGAAGGCAATGCTGGCCGACATCGAACGACGCATGCCGGGCCGCAAGGAGACGATGATCCGGGCGCTGGCCAATGTCCGGGCCAGCCATCTGCTGGACCGTGAGCTGTTTGATTTTGCAGGGCTGGAGACGGGCAGGTGACTTGGCGCCACCCACGGTGTTTGCGCCTTGCTAAAGCCCCAATACACCAGCCAATTCGCCAATGCTGCTGATCTCTGCGGTGCTGTAATACGGTGCTGACGGTTCATAGCCGCGGTTTATGTAGATGCGGCTGGGGATGCGCAAGTCGTGGGCGGAGATGAGGTCGTAGCGCATGCTGGCCGAGACATGGGCAACATCAGCCGGGGTGCATCCAAGTTGATCGAACATGTAGTCGAATGCGGCCAGCCGGGGTTTGTAGGCGCCGGCCTGTTCAGCTGTGTAGACGGCATGGAATGGGGCATTGAGCTTTTCGACATTGTGCATGATCTGGTCGTTCGATGCGTTCGACAGAATGACCAGGGGAATCTTGCCGGCAAGCCGGGCCAGCGGTTCTGCGACGTCCGGGTGCGGGCCCCATGTCGGAACCGCCTGGTACATGGCATCGCCATCATGCGGGCGATGCTCGATGCCCCATAAACTGCAGGTTCGGGCCAGGGCTGTCTCGAGCACATCGCGGTAAAGTTTCCATGGGCCGAGCACTTCGTCGCGGCGAAAGTTGGCGAAGTCAGTTACAAATGCATCCATCTCAGGTGAGTTGATGCGGTCCGCCAGAAGCGTGCGCGTCATGTCGGCGATCTGAAAATGGGTGAGCGTGCCATAACAATCGAAAGTGACAAACTTTATGGCTGACGGGCTCATCGAGGTGTTCCTGTTGTTTGTGATCGGGTTTAAACATGGCTATCAAATCGGATGGGAGGTCGCAATTGGCTGCTGGCATATTTCCCTTCGCTCCGCGCGACATCGAAGAAGCGCACAGACTTTCTGCGAATATCGGCTGGCCGCATACAATCGACGACTGGCAGTTTGCTGCAAGTGTCGGGCAAGGCTATGTGGCGCGCGACAATGGCCAGCTGGTTGGGACTTGCCTGACATGGCCGCTCGATCATAACGTGGCGACGCTTGGTCTGCTCATCGTTGCACCACACGCTGGCGGGCGTGGGCTGGGGCGGACGCTGTTGCGGGCAGCAATTGAAGATCACCCAACGCAAACGATCGTTCTCCACGCGACCGACATTGCCGTGCCACTCTACATTTCTGAAGGATTTGTACAGGATGGCTGGGTTCGGCAGGTTCAAGGTATTGTATCGCAGCCAGACGTGGATGAGGAACCAGGCGATCGTGGGTGGTTACTCAGGACTGTGGAATCGCAAACGGATCTTTCAACGATCTTTACTCTTGATCGGCAAGCAACAGGGATTGACCGAGGCAGAATACTGAATGCGGTGTTGAAATCGTCGGATGGCACAATTCTTTGTCAGGGAGATCAAACGGTCGGATTTGCGCTTTTCCGGCCGTTCGGTCGCGGTTTTGTAATCGGGCCGGTTGTTGCAGCTTCCGAACAGGGTGCACGGTTCATGTTGTCCAGGTTGCTGAACGCGTTGTTCGGCAAGTTTGTACGGTTGGATATCGTTGATCGCAGGATTGATGTGGCCTGGCTGTCACGTTTCGGGTTGGAAGAGGTCGCCCGCGTTCAAGTCATGCGCAAGGGCCCTGTGACGCCTCCAGTTTCGAAATACCAGAAATTTACACTGATCGGGCATGCCTTTGGCTGACGGTGCAGCTTTATAAAACAGCGATCTGCTGGTGCTGCTCCGCTTGCCCAGAGCGGTTCACTGTTATATTGGACCATCAAATGGTTCACAATGAAAGCAAACCGCTTTAGGTGATCAAATCGTCAGTATCCTAGGTGAGATTGGCATTAAACTCTCAATTTCTACCTAACCTGGCTGTTATCGCATTATAGATACAACCTATTGTTGCTGGCACGGCAACAGGACGTTGTAAATTCATTCAAGTTGCAACTTTACGCATTTAATAAAGTAACAATTATTTCGCTTGGAGCCTTGAATGCTGTCAATTATCTTCTGCCAGCATACGGTGTCTTAATGATTATCTGTTTGAGTGTCGCAGGGGCACTCCGAAAATGCTGCAATCTGCTGCAGATTTGACCAGACAGAAAAGCGATTGAACGTGACGAAAACTAAGAAAAAGGCCGACAAGCGAAGCGCAAGGCGGCTGAGCAGTTATATGTACGCCAGCGTGGTCGATCCCGATCTCGGTGCCATTGGCGAGTGCTATGTACTTGACGTGTCTTCGACCGGAGCCAAGCTGGATCTGGCCAGCGATGTGGAATTGCCAAAGATCGTTTGGCTGAAGATCCGAAACGACGCCGAATTGCGCTATTGCGTTGTGAGATGGCAGGAGGACCGGACCGCGGGCGTCGAATTCGTCGTCAAGAAAGCACGCGTGGTCACCGAAGCAGAAATCAGGAAGCTGTATCGTCAACCGGACATTGGTAAATTGGACAAGCGCTCTGGCTATGACAGACGTTCCGCATCAGGCAAACGTTCAGGCCGCGACAGGCGTGCGAAGGCCAAAGTCATGCCAAATACACCTTAAGCGTGACACGTATGCTGCCGTACGGCAAATGATCTGCGGTTTGATGCCAAGCAACGCCTACAAAACAGCAAACAATGCCGTAATTGCCAGGACCATCGAGGCCGTGAAACCGATCACGAAGACGATGGTTCGCAATCCACCGGCCAGGGCGCCGAGGCCCGGGTAGTAGACCGCCCAGAACGCAAGGCGGGCGACGACGTGGATGATGACCAGCCAGTTGACCAAGCTCGCGTTGACGCCGGCGATCATGGCAAAGATCAGGGCGGCGATGAAGATTGTGAGATTCTCGACGCTGTTCATGTGGGTGCGGTAGATGCGGAATGTCCTGTCGGTATAATCTCCCGCGGCGCTGACACCTGGTGCCTGTTTGCCGAGCACGATCTTGAACATTGCCGACAGGAAGGACTGGAGGTGGACGGCAACGACAAGAAGCGCTGCCAGGGTGATGGCGGTTTGATACGTCGTGAGCATTTCGGTCATTTTGTTTCCCCGTTTCCTGGTCCGGCATAATCGATGGCCGGGTACCAGTCGGTGCCGCGTCCTTGCGGCAGCAAGTCAAACACGTTCCACAGCGGCCAGATCGTGTCGACATGGCGCGGCTGGCCGTCCACTTTGGCGAAAAACAGCTCGCTTGACCAGAAATGATGGATCTTGTCCCGCCGCTTCTGGAAAACGTTGCACATCGGCAGCTGGGCTCCTTCTGGGCTCTCACCGAAATAATCGCGGTTGTAGGCGTTGCCGGACGATGAGATCATTTGCAGCCGGTTCCAGCCGCGCCGATCGGCAAATGCTGCCGATGTCTCGATCGGGGCAGAGGTGACGACCGCCAGTGCCGTGCGCTGTTCGATGTGGTGGGCGGCGCCGTTCAGGCTGTCGAGGAACGAGGTGCACATCGGGCAGGGCGCGGTGTCATCGGGGCCGTACATGAAGCTGTAGATCATCAGGCTCTCATGGTCGCCGAAAAGGCCGGACATCGTTTGCTTTCCTGCTTTGCCGGCCCGCATCGTGGTGAACGTGTAGTCCTCGTTGACCTCACCGCCCGGCGGCAACGCGGCGCGGGCCCTGGCCAGGCTGGCGACCTGGTCGCGCAGGTCGGCTTCCATCTGCAAGAGCCGGTTACGTGCAGCGCGGTATTCAGCGGTTTCGTTGGGGACCGGATGGGGCAGGCTGGCGATGATCATTGGGTATCCTTCCTTATTTAACGATTATGTTAAATAATGTTGCACGAACTGTCAATTGGCACATCGTCCAGCCCTTGGAAAAACTGACAGGTTGACCCTTGCGCCAACGCGGTGGCCTTGCCAAAGTGCGCGCTGAATTTGCCTACACCACTCAAGGGGAGAGCCATGAAAACACGGGCAGCAGTTGCATTTGAAGCCGGCAAGCCGCTGGAAATCGTCGAAGTTGACCTGGAGGGGCCCAAGGAGGGCGAAGTCCTGGTCGAGATCAAGGCGACGGGAATTTGTCATACCGATGAATTCACCCTGTCGGGCGCTGATCCCGAAGGCGCTTTTCCGGCGATCCTTGGCCATGAGGGCGCCGGCATCGTGCAGGAAGTCGGGCCCGGCGTGAAATCGCTGAAACCCGGCGATCATGTGATCCCGCTCTATACGCCTGAATGCCGCGAGTGCGAATATTGCCTCAATCCCAAGACCAATCTGTGCCAGGCCATCCGCACGACGCAGGGTGCGGGCGTGATGCCCGACGGCACCAGCCGGTTCTCCTACAAAGGAGAAAAGGTGCTGCACTACATGGGCTGCTCGACCTTTGCCAACCACACGGTGCTGCCCGAAATCGCGCTCGCCAAGGTCAACAAGAAGGCGCCGTTTGAGAACATCTGCTACATCGGCTGCGGTGTCACGACAGGTATCGGTGCGGTAATCAACACGGCCAAGGTTGAAGAAGGCTCCAACTGCGTGGTGTTCGGCCTCGGCGGTATCGGCCTCAACGTGCTGCAGGGCTGCAAGCTGGCCGGCGCCGACAAGATCGTCGGTGTCGACCTCAATTCGGCGCGCGAGGACTGGGGCAAGAAATTCGGCATGACCCACTTCGTCAATCCGGACAAGGTGGACGGCGATCTGGTTGAACATCTGGTCGAGTTGACCGGTGGCGGTGCCGATTATTCGTTCGAGTGCATCGGCAATGTGAACGTCATGCGCATGGCGCTGGAATGCGCCCACAAGGGCTGGGGCCAGTCGATCATCATCGGCGTTGCCGGCGCGGGCCAGGAGATCTCGACCCGGCCGTTCCAGCTGGTCACCGGCCGGTCGTGGCGTGGCACGGCTTTCGGCGGCGCGCGCGGGCGTACCGATGTGCCCAAGATCGTTGACTGGTACATGGACGGCAAGATCCAGATCGATCCGATGATCACCCACAAACTGGCACTGGAAGACATCAACAAGGCGTTCGACCTGATGCATGCCGGTGAGAGCATCCGGTCCGTGGTGGTGTATTGAGGGAACAAGGGCGAGTATAACATAAATTATGTCCGCCCTGCCTGACACCAGCGATGAGACCGCCATGCTGCGCGAGCAGGTGCGGCGGTTTGTTGCTGAAAAGGTCATGCCGCATGGCGATGACTGGGAGCGCGACGGGGCTGTGCCGCGCGATGTCCTGCGCGAGATGGGCAGTCTCGGCCTGTTCGGTATTCGCTATCCCGAAAAATATGGCGGCGCGGAGCTCGATGTCCGCACAACGGCGGCGTTTGCCGAAGAGCTGGGCCGCTCGACCTACGGCGGTTTCGCGATCGGCGTGCTGGTCCACACCGATATGGCCTCGCCGCATCTGGCCAATGCCGGCAGTGAGGAGCAAAAGGACCGGTATATGCCAGGCATCGTTGCCGGTGAGACGATTACAGCGGTTGCGGTCACCGAACCGGGCGCGGGCTCGGATGTTGCCGGTATCCGGACCAGCGCGAAACGCTCAGGCAATGGCTGGGTGCTGAACGGCGCCAAGATGTTCATCACCAACGGCCAGTTGGCCGATGTCTATTTCGTCGCCGCCAAGACCGATCCCGACGCCAAGGGCTCGCGCGGCATTTCCATGTTCATCGTCGAAAAGGGAACCAAGGGTTTTGCAGTCAGCCGCGGGCTCGACAAGATGGGCTGGCGCTCATCGGATACCGCAGAATTGTCGTTCGATGACTGCTGGGTGCCGGCTGATGCGATGCTGGGTGAGGAGAACCGCGGGTTCTATGCGGTGATGCAGAATTTCCAGAACGAGCGCATCGTGCTCGCTGCACAGGCGATGGGAGAAGCGCAAAAGGCAATCGATCTGACGCTTGAATATGTGCGTGAGCGCACAGCGTTCGGTGCGCCCTTGTGGGACAAGCAGACGATCCGTCAGCGGCTTGCCATGTTGCAGGCTGAAGTGTCGGCAGCGCGCCAGCTGGTGTTTCATGCAGCCGAGCGGGATGCGGCCGGCGAAGACTGTGTGAAGGAAGTCTCGATGGCCAAGGCGCTCGCCGGCGAACTGGTCAACAAGGTGATGTATACCTGCCAGCAGTTCCATGGTGGCTTCGGCTACATGCGCGAAGCCCCGATCGAGCGCATGGTGCGCGATGCCCGGGTGCAGGCGATCGGCGGCGGGGCGACCGAGGTCATGCTGGAAGAAGTCGCCAAGCGGATGTAGGCTGTTTTGGGTCAGGCGGGCCAGTGCCGGTTAAACGCAACCGAGACCTATTCTTCACGAAAGACCCGCTGCAGGTGGTCGCTGAACGGCTTGACCAGGTAGCTTAGCGCCGTGCGGGCACCGGTCTGGATATACACTTCCGATGGCATGCCGGGCACCAGGGGCTTGCCTTCCAGCTTGTCCAGCTCATTGGGATCCAGCTTGAGGCGCGTCACGTAGAACGACAATCCGGTTGCTTCGTCGCGCGTCAGGTCGGCGGAAATCGTGGTAACTTTGGCGCTCAGTTCCGGCGTTGTGCGCTGATTGAACGCTGGCATACGTATGGCGGCGGCCTGGCCGATGCTGACCTGGTCGATATCGGTCGGGCTGACCCTGGCCTCGACAACAAGCTGATCGGCCTCGGGCACGATCAGCATGACGGTTTCGCCCGGCGCGATGACGCCGCCAACGGTATGCACGTTCAGCTGATGGACGAAACCGGCGCGCGGTGCGCGTATTTCGACCCGTTTGAGCAGGTCGAGGGCGGCGATGCGGCGTTCGTTGAGCTCGATAATGCGGGCACTTGTCTCGCGAAGCTCACGGACCACTTCGGTAAGGTTGTTCTGGTCGATCTGGGTCATCTGCAGCTTTGTCTCGGCAATCTGGCCCTTCGAGCGCGCGATCGATGAGACGAACTGACCGCGCTGGCCTTCCAGGCGGGTGGCTTCGCGGCGCAGCGACATAATGCGGTTCTTGGTGACATGGCCCTTCTCGAACAGGCCGTCCAGTCCGGAGAGTTCTTCAGTGATGAAAGTGCTTTCCTCGACCTTGGCCTTCCTTTGGGCATCGAGCCCGGCGATCTCATCGTTCAGCTGGCCGATCCGTTCGCTGAGCTGGGCTTTTTGCCCGGCCATTGTTTCGCGCCGGGCCTTGAACAGCGTACGCTCGCCCTTGAGCGCATCGGCGACATCTGGCTCCAGCTTCGCACGCTTCACCAGATCATCGGGAAACGAGATCTTGTCCGCCTTGTCGCGTTCGGCTTCAAGGCGCGCCTTTCGGGCAACCAGTTCATCGAGCTGTTTTGACAGGATCGCCAGGTTGGCGCGGGTCAATGTATCATCGAGCCGCAACAGCAGGTCTGCCGCCTTGACCCGTTGGCCTTCCTTGACCCTGATTTCGCCGACAATGCCGCCTTCCTTGTGCTGGACCTTCTTGATGCTGGTTTCAACGACAATGCTGCCTGAGGCGATGACGGCACCGGAAATCGATGCATAGGCGGCCCAGCCGCCAACGCCGGCGACGAGCGCCAGGACGACGACAAATCCCGAAAGAACATGCCATCTGAGCGATCTTGCTGCGGTGTTGCGCTGTGCCATCGGTCAGTCCTTTACAACCTTGAGACCTTGCTTGTTGGCAGCGATCTGCTTGGTCATCTCGGCCAGAACTTCGGCCTTGGGACCAAAAGCCTCCTGGCGCCCGTTCTGGATGACCAGCAGCTGATCAAGGCCGGCAATGGCGCTTGGGCGATGGGCGATGACGATGACGATCGAGCCACGCTCGCGCATGGTCTGGACCGATTTGGTGAGGGCGGCATCACCATCGGCGTCCAGATTGGAGTTGGGCTCATCGAGAACGATGAGGAACGGATTGCGGTACAGCGCGCGGGCAAGGCCAATGCGCTGGCGCTGGCCGGCCGACAAAACGGTGCCGGCTTCGCCGATCTCAGAATCGTAACCACCCTCGAGTGACAGGATCATGTCGTGGACGCCGGCAAGGCGGGCAGCCTCAATGATTGCATCATCGTCGCGTTCTGCCTCGAAACGGGCGATATTGTCGGCCACCGAACCGCCAAACAGCTCGATGTCCTGAGGCATGTAGCCGATCGCACTGCCGAGCACGGCTGGATCCCACTGGTCAAGCGTTGCACCGTCCAGGCGCACTTCACCGCGGGCCACGGGCCAGACGCCGACCAGTGCGCGCGCCAGGGTCGATTTACCGCTGGCGCTGGGGCCGATGACACCCAGCCCGCCGCCGGCTTTGAGCGTGAACGAGGTCCCTTGAAGGGTCAAGATCCGCTCGCCTGGCGGCACGACGCAAACGTTCTTTGCCTGCAGAGACTTTGCCGGGCTGGGCAGGGGGGTTTTTGGGGCATCTTCCGGCAGTTGGTCAATGGAGGTGCGCAGGCGCTCAAGGCTCTGGCGGGCGGTCACAAACCCGCGCCAGTGGGCAACCGCCTGTTCAACCGGCGACAAGGCCCGGGACAGGATGATCGAACCGGCAATCATGACGCCGGCGGTGATTTCCTGCTGCAGCACCAGATAGGCGCCGACACCGAGCATGGCTGATTGCAGGACGAAACGGAGCGTCTTGGTGAGCGAACTGAACAGGGCAATACGGTCAGCTGCCTGGGCCTGTCTATCCAAAAACCCGCTGTTTTCGCGGTTCCACAACGCGCGGATGTTTGCCAGCATGCCCATGGCCGACAGTACTTCGCTGTTGCGCCGGCTTGCCTCAACCAGCCCGGCGCGCCGCACACCCGCCTGACCCGCCTGTGCCAGCGGCTGGCGCGACATGACCTCGTTCAGCAAGATAAGCACCATCAAAACGCTGGCGCCGGCAACGGCAAGCCAGCCGAGCAGCGGATGAAACAGGAAGATGATGGCAATATAGATCGGCATCCAGGGTACATCGAAAATCGCCAGCGGGCCGGGGCCGGACAGGAACTGGCGCAGTTGATCGAGATCGCGCACCGGATCCATCCGCTCTGACCGCTGGCCGAGCCGCAGCGACAGCATGACGGCACTGTCGAAGGAGACATCGGACAATTGTTCATCGAGCCGGCGGCCGACCCGCACCAGAATGCGGGTGCGGATATAGTCCAGCACGCCAAGGAACCCGTACAGTCCCATGGCAAGGGCCGCCAGGGCGATGAGCGTCGGCAGCGAGCCGCTGGTCAGCACGCGGTCATAGATCTGCAACATGAACATCGGGCCGGTCAGCATCAGCATGTTGACGATGAGACTGAACAGCCCAAGCCCGGCAAACGCCGACCGGCAGCTCGCAAAAGCTTCCGACAACCGGGATTTATCTGGTGCTGACAAGGTTACGTCTGCCTCACTGTTGATCGGGCGGAACGGGCTCTATTCATCCCTGCACATCATATGCGGGCAATATTTCCACAGGCCATGACATGCAGTTATGCAGTGTTATCGCCCGAATTGGTAATTTTTATCTTATCGACATTGCGTGTGCCGGTCGATGTCAACGTCACGTCGCACGTGAAGCGGGCAGCGCCCGAGGTGACCACAGGGCACATAAATGTGACAGTTTGAAGTAGATTGAAAAGATTGGTGGGTGTACACGGACTCGAACCGTGGACCCGCTGATTAAGAGTCAGCTGCTCTACCAACTGAGCTATACACCCGTGCACCAATTTTTTGGCCAGAGCACGATCGATATTGAATGGATCATTCAATATCGTGAATCGTTCTCTGTCACATAGAAGC
>JABDJG010000340.1 GCA_013002595.1 Hyphomicrobiales bacterium
GCGCCGATCATCAGCCCGTCGATGATGATCTTCAGATTTACGACCGGAAAGTCGACCAGGAGGCCGAGATTGCCCAAAATTTGATCCATGCCGTCCGCCCCTCTCAACGGAATGCAGTCGTGCCAGCCGTTTTCGTGTTTTTGATTATACCGGCAGGAAACAAAGGCCGGGCACCAATTTGGTGACGCCCGGCCCTGTATTAATCGTCCTAGAACCTTACTTCGCCATCCGCGGGTAGTTCAGCTTGTGCGAGGCAAAGTCTGACGGCGCCACAACGTTGTATTTGCCGTCCTGGATCTGGCGCAGCACCATCGGCTTGGCAATGTTGTTGCCGGCTGGCGAGAACTTGATGTTGCCGTAGAAGGTCTTCAGGTCCGTTGCTGACAGCGCGTCACGCACCTTTTCCTTGTCAAGCGAACCGGCCCGTTCAAACGCATCCTTGAAGACATAAACCGCAGCTGATGCCTGGGCTGTCTGGTAAGGAACCTTCTTGTCGGCATATTCGGTAAATGCTGCCTTGAACTCTTTTTCATAGTTTGCAGCGGTACCGAAGATCGGGTCCTCGTACGACAGGGTTTCGGCCCATTGCGTCGAGCACAGGATGTCGTTGGCAACGTCGCCGAACTTGCCGGTGACATCTGCTGCTTCGCAGTGGGTGATGGCAATCATCGGCACGTCAATCTTCATTTCACCGATCTGGCGCACGGCGGTTGCTGCGCCCTTTGAGTGACCAGAAACGATCAGCAGATCGGGTTTGAGCAGTTTCACCTTGGTGAGAATGGCGCTCATGTCCGACAGATCGCGCGGCAGCTTTTCGTCAACGACCACGTTCATGCCGTACTTCTTGGAATCTTCCAGAACACCAGCCCGAATGTCCAATGAGAACGGATCGTTCTCTACTGCAACCGCGACCTTGACCGAGGATGTTTCCTTACCGGCTTCCTTGGCTTTCTCGGCTGCCAGGGTAACGGCAGATGCAAGATACTGCTCGGACGTCGACAGAACCGCGAACAGATACTTGCGGCCCTTGTTGAACAGCGAGCGCGAGGCGCCTTCCGCTTCAACCATCGGGATCTTGTACTTCTCGGTGACCGGCGCAATTGCCTTGGTCAGGCCGGATGAGTACGGCCCAAGCATATACTGGATCTTGTCCTGGTTGATCAGGCGTTCGGCCAGCGTCGCGCCGCGGTCACCCTTGGATTCGTCATCGTAATAGGTGACATTGAAATTGTAGCATTTGTCACCAATCTTGATGCCGCCGTTTTCCTTGATCTTCTGGATCGCGAATTCATAGCCGTTCTTGGCGTGGATGCCGTTGGTGGCGTATTTGCCGGTCAGCGAAATCGCTGACCCGAGTCTGAGTTCCTCACATTCCGCAGCTGTCGCCGCCGTCGGCGCAACCGCCAGCAGGGCAGCCGTTGCAAAACCCAAAGCAATCCCGTGGAATTTGCTCATGATTGTCTTCCTCCCTTTAATCAGCACGTACCACCCAATCACCAGTGGACGTGTAACGCATAAAACGTTTGGCCGTGTTTTCACTGACCAGAGTCTATTTCTATTGCCCTCCAGCCCAGAAGGCAACTCGCTATTCGAAATCCGGTACCAACACGGTAAATGCCGGCCGGTCTATCTGAGCCCCGCTTCAGCCCGGGCAGCGTCCAGATAGATATCGCGCATCCGCCGGGCGATCGGCCCGGGTGACCCGTCTGCCACCTGCTTGCCGTCGATCTCGATGATCGGCAACACAAACACCGAAGCACTCGACAAGAACGCTTCATCGGCATCAAGTGCTTCTTCAACACTGAACGGGCGTTCTTCGATCTGAATTTGATGCTCGGCGGCAAGCCGCATCAACACCTTGCGCCGGATGCCGGGCAGGATCTCGCGCGACAGCGGGCGGGTGATCACCTTGCCGTCCTTGACGATATAGGCCGATGAAGAAGAACCTTCCGTCACCTTGTCGTCCTCGACCATCCAGGCCTCGTAGGCACCCTTTTCCGCCGCCTGCTGCTTGGCCATCACCTGGCCCAGGAGCGCAATCGATTTGATGTTGCGGTTCTTCCAGCGGATATCCTCGACCGTTGCCACCTTCACGCCGGTTGCCGCCATCGGGTTGTCGATGAGGTTCTTTTGCTGGGTAAACGCCATCACCGCCGGTTTGACACCCTTCGGAAAGGTGAAATCACGCTCTGCGACACCGCGTGTCACCTGTGAATAGACCACGCCTTCTTCGATGTTGTTGCGGGCAATCAGCTCCTCATGAAACGCGACATAGTCATCTGTCGAACACGGCCAGTCGATGCTCAACTGATCGAGACTGTAGGCCAGCCGCTCAAGGAACGGTGCCTTGTCGATCATCTTGCCGCCAATCACCGGCACCACTTCATAAACGCCGTCACCAAACACATAGCCGCGGTCGAATATCGACACCTTGGCGTCTGCCTCATCGACAAACTCACCATTCACATAGACGGTCCGGCCCATTCGCAGCTCCTCAATAAATTCGATGACGCCATGAAAACCAGAATTGCACATCCACGTCTATAGCCGGCGTCTTGATCTGTGAACTGTCAGCCATCATGTTGCACCCATGCGCAAAGACGTGAACCCATATTACAACGGCCCGGCGTCCGATCACTTCGATGGCGTGCGGTTTTTCCTGCCCAACCACAACGCCAGCAATTGCACCAGCGACCTGATCAAATGGCAGACCAGCGGTGAGCGCCAGGCTTGGCCCAAGTGGGTGGAAAACCGCCCGCAGCAAGCCCCGGCACACAGGGTCGATGATCTGTCTGCGACCTTCATCGGCCATGCCACCGTGCTGTTGCAGGTCAGCGGTCTCAACATTTTGACCGATCCGTTCCTGTCAAGCCGTACCAGCCCGTTCCAGTTTGCCGGGCCAAAGCGGGTCCGCCATCCCGGTATCGTGCTTGAAGACCTGCCACCCATCGATGTCATCCTGGTCAGCCACAACCATTATGACCACATGGACCTGCCCGCATTGCGCAAGCTGCATGACCTGCATGGGTCCCGCATCATCACCCCGCTCGGCAATGCCGCCATCATCAACAAGGCGCGCCGGCCGTTTTCGATCACCGAGAGCGACTGGGGCGACAAGGTATCCCTGCCCAGGGACATCGACGTTACCTTGACCCCCGCCATGCACTGGTCCAAGCGCACGCCGTTTGACCGCAACATGGCCCTGTGGGGCGCCTTCGTCATCGAAACCCCGGCCGGCCCGGTCTATTTCGCCGCCGATACCGGATACGGCAGCGGCCAGCATTTTCGCGATGTTCGCGCCCAATTCGGTGAGCCGCGCCTTGCCCTTCTGCCGATCGGCGCCTACGAGCCGCGCTGGTTCATGTCGGGACAGCACATGAACCCTGAAGAAGCGGTTCGCGGCCACAATGACCTCGGCGCCCACCGCTCACTCGCCATTCATCACAGCACCGTGCAGCTGACCGACGAAGCGATCGATCAACCGGTGATCGATCATGCCGAAGCGATGGAGAGACAAGGTGTCGCTGAAGACCGCTTCCGGGTTCTGGAAACCGGTGAGAGCTGGGCCGTTCCACCTCTCGCCACGGCTGGCGATGCAGTGCTAGAACAGGCAGCAGAATAACTGAATTCTCGAAAGGTAGATCATCATGGCAGCGATCATCGGCTGGGCCCATTCGCAATTCGGCAAACTGGAAGAAGACGAACTGGAGACGCTGATCGCCCGGGTTGCCCGCGATGCGGTTGCCGACGCCGGTATCGAATTTACCGATGTCGATGCGATCTATGTCGGCAATTTCGGCGGCTTTGAGAAACAGAGCTTTCCCGCTTCCTTCGCGCTTGATGCCGATGATGCTTTGCGCTTCACGCCGGCGACCCGCATCGAGAACGCCTGCGCCACCGGATCGGCCGCCATCCACCAGGGCCTCAACGAGATCGCTGCCGGCAAGTCCCGTTTCGTGCTGGTGATCGGTGCTGAAAAGATGACCTGCGCATCCGGCGCCGATATCGGCGACATCCTCTTGAACGCCTCCTACCGCAAGGAGGAAGGCGACATCCCCGGCGGCTTTGCCGGCGCCTTTGGCCGTATCGCCGACCTCTACTTCCAGCGCTACGGCGATCAGTCGGCCGCCATGGCCAGAATTGCCGCCAAGAACCACGCCAATGGCGTCGAAAACCCATACGCCCAACTGCGCAAGGATCTCGGCTTTGAGTTCTGCAACACGATCTCCGACAAGAACCCTTACGTTGCCGGCCCGATCCGCCGTACCGATTGCTCGCTTGTCTCCGACGGTGCCGCCGCTATCGTTCTGACCGACAGCGAAACCGCGATGGAGCGCGACAAGGCGGTCTCGTTCCGCGCCGCTGCCCATGTCCAGGACTTCCTGCCCATGTCACGCCGCGATATCGTCCAGTTCGAAGGCTGCGAGCAGGCCTGGAAAAAGGCCCATGAAGCGGCCGGCACCAGCCTCGATGATCTCTCGTTCGTTGAAACCCATGACTGCTTCACCATCGCCGAATTGATCGAATACGAGGCCATGGGCCTCACGCCGAAGGGCCAGGGCGCCCGCGCCATCGCCGAAGGCTGGACCGCCAAGGACGGCAAACTGCCGGTCAACCCGTCCGGCGGTCTCAAATCCAAGGGCCACCCGATCGGCGCCACCGGCGTTTCCATGCACATCATGGCCTCGATGCAGCTCATGGGCGATGCCGGCGGCATGCAGCTGAAGGACCCCGAACTCGCCGGCATCTTCAACATGGGCGGCGCCGCCGTAGCCAACTACGTATCGGTGCTTGAACGGCTAAGGTGATGACCTCTCCGCCGTCATTCCGGCGAACGCCGGAATCCAGGGGCCAGACGGCACGGCCATGCTGCATTACACTGGATCCCGGCTTTCGCCGGGATGACGATTGTCAATTGCATTTGGCCACCGCCCCTCTCATCCACAGTAGACTAAAGTCTAATATCCATTCCCCATGCGGCTGGTATTTTGCCTAATAATTAGGCATGAACTGGCGTTCACTCGAATATGCCTAATTTTTAATCAGTTGCCGTAATTGACAGCAGCTAGAGGGGAATCGACATGAATGGCGCGGACACCGCGTGGATACTCACATCCACCGCTTTGGTACTCTTTATGACCCTCCCGGGCCTGGCCCTGTTCTACGG